>JBGPTQ010000383.1:0-3123 GCA_041490725.1 Allostellaceae bacterium
GGCGCTGTTGCCGCTGGCGCAGGCGATGCGGCGCTCTGCCCGATCGGTCCTCATCGATTTTCCCGGCTTCGGCGCCTCGCCCATGCCGCCGGAACCCTGGGGCACGGCGGATTACGCCGATGCGATGGCGGAATGGCTCGGTGGCCTCCCGCCGGCGCGGCGGATCTGGATCGCCCATTCGTTCGGCTGCCGGGTCGGGCTGCAACTAGCGGCGCGCCACCCCGAGACGCTGGCCGGGCTGTTCCTGATCGCCGCGGCCGGTCTGCCGCCGCAGCGCACGCTGGGAGCGCGAGCCCGGGTGACGGCGCGGCGCTGGGCGTTCCGGCTGGCCCGGCAATTCACTCCCGAAGGGCCGGCGCGCGACCGGCTGCGCCATCGCTTCGGCAGCGCGGATTACCGCACGGCCGGGCCGTTGCGGCCGATCCTGGTCAAGGCGGTCAGGGAGGACCTCACCGCGGTGGCGCGCGCGGTGCGCGTTCCGGCGGTGCTGGTCCATGGCGATCAGGACCGCGAAACCCCGCCCGAACTCGGCATGCGCCTCAACAGCCTGATGCCACAGGCACGGCTTGTTGTGCTGCGCGGCTTCGACCATTGGAATGTCCTGACCGAGGGACGCCATCAGATCATCCAGCGCCTCGGCGAATTCATGGAGCAACTGGGGTGAGCGCGCTCTTTGCGCTGATCGGTTTTATCGTCTTCGCGGCGCGCCGGCTGCTGACCTACCTGCACCTGTTCCAGCAAGAGGAATATGACGGAAGGCGGTTTCTGGCCTGGCTGCTCGCCGACCGGGCCTGGGATCGCCGGCTGTCCTTGGCTCTTGCGGCGATTTTCGCCGGGCAATTGGTTCTGCAGGGAAGGGTGGCGCCATCCGGCATCTTTGCGGTGTTGGCCGGCGCAGCCTGTCTCGGCATCGCGGCGATCGAGCGCGATCCGCGCAAAACCGCGAAGAAGCCTCTGGTGATGACGGCGCGGGCCAAGCGCATCTACTGGGTCGCGCTGGCGCTGCTGGCCGGCAGCGGCCTCGTTGCGGCATTGTCGAGCGATCTCGTGGTGGTCTGGATCGTGGCGGTGCAGCTCGTGCCGATTGCGCTCATTGGCGCGAATCTGCTGCTCGCGCCGATCGAGGCGCGGCTGCAGGGCCGGTACTGGGAGGAAGCGCGCGCGGCGTTGCAGCGGGTCAATCCGATCGTGATCGCGGTCACCGGCTCTTATGGCAAGACCTCGGTCAAGCACATCCTGGGGCATTTGCTCGAAACCGCCGGGTCGACCCTGATCACGCCGGGCAGCGTCAACACGGTGATGGGCATCGCGCGGATCATCCGCGAACGCCTGAGGCCGCATCACCGCTATTTCGTCGTCGAGATGGGCGCCTATGGCATCGGCTCGATCGAGCGCCTGTGCGCGCTGACTCCGCCGCGGATCGGCATCATCAGCGCGATCGGCAAGGCGCATTACGAGCGCTTCAAATCGCTCGATGCGGTGGCGCGCGCCAAATTCGAACTCGCCGAGGCGGTGCGCGACAATGGCGGCACGGTCATCACCGCCTCCGATGTCATGGAGTTTGCCTGGCCGCGGGAGTTCGTCGAAAGCCATCGCGACATGGTGGTGACCGTCGGCGCCGACGATAATGCAGCCCTCGCCATCAGATCGCTGCGCCAGATGCCGGATGGGATCGTTGCGGCGATATCCTGGCATGGCAGGAGCTACGAGCTGCGCGCCCCGCTCTTCGGCCTGCATCAGGGCGGCAACATCGCGCTCGCCTTCGCCGCCGCCTGCACACTGGGGCTGACGCCTGAGGACGTCGTCGCGAGCCTGAAGAGCACGCCGCAGATCGCGCACCGCCTCGAAGTCAAGCGGCAGGGCGACGGCACGATCGTGATCGACGATGCCTACAACTCGAACCCGGTCGGCTTCGCCTCGGCGCTGGCGCTCCTCGACGCGCTGCGCCAACCGGGCGGGCGCCGCATCCTCGTCACCCCAGGCATGGCGGAGCTCGGCAGCGAGCATCAGGCGGAGCATGCGCGGATCGGCCGTCTCGCCGCGAGCCACGTCGATGTCCTGGTTGCCATCGCGCCGCATCGGGTGGCGCCGCTCGCTTCCGCCTTTGCCCAGGCTGCGCCGGAGCGCGCCATCGTGTCGTGCCCAAGTTTTGCCGAAGCTAGACAGTGGCTCGACCGCAATCTTACCGGGCACGATGTCGTGCTGATCGAGAACGATTTGCCGGATATTCTCGAACAAAAGCTCAGGCTATGACGCGGCTGCCGCGCGTTGCAACTGCTGCCAGTCGATCGCGCCGCCGAGCTTCAATGGGGTCCCGGCCTCGGGCATCGGATATTTGAGCCCGGTCGCGCAGTTGAACAGCACGGCGCGCTCGCCCGGCCGGACGCGCCCATCCGCCACCGCCGCCTGGTAGGCGGCATAGGTCGCCGCGCCCTCTGGACAAAGCAACAGCCCCTCCTCGGCCGCGACCTCGCGCCACGCCCGGGCGATCGCCTCGTCGTCCACGGCAATCGCGAACCCGCCGCTCTCGCGCACCGCGCGCAGGATCAGGAAATCGCCGACCGCCTGCGGCACCCGGATGCCGGCCGCGAAAGTGTGCGCGTCGGGCCAGCGCGGCGCATGCTCGACGCCGTCTTCCCAGGCCTTGACGATCGGCGCGCAGCCCGCTGCCTGGACCACGACCATGCGCGGGCGCTTCGGCCCAATCCAGCCGATCGCCTCCAATTCGGCAAACGCCTTCCACATGCCGATGATGCCGGTGCCGCCGCCGGTCGGATAGAAGATCACATCGGGGACTTCCCAGCCGAGCTGCTCGGCCAATTCGATCCCCATCGTCTTCTTGCCCTCGATGCGGTAGGGCTCGCGCAGGGTCGAGCAGTTGAACCAGCCGAGCGTCTTTTCACCCTCCGCGACGAGCTTGCCGCAATCGTCGATGAGGCCGTCGACGAGGAACACCTGGGCGCCCTGCATCGCGATCTCGCGGACATTCACATCCGGCGTGTCGTCGGGGCAGAACACCGTGGCGGCGATGCCGGCGCGCGCGCAATAGGCCGCCATCGCCGCGCCGGCATTGCCGTTGGTCGGCATCGCCATGGCGCGCACCCCAAGCTCCTTCGCCATCGA
>JBGPTQ010000384.1:0-3106 GCA_041490725.1 Allostellaceae bacterium
GGCGCCCGCGGATCATCGGCAAATCAGACGAGGCCGGGGCGTGGATCCTGCCGTCGAACGGCGAGCTGACGCCGAGCGAGATCGCCCGCGTTATCGCCCGGCGCCTCGCCGGCCTCGGCGGCGCGCCCTCGGTCGCTGAACGCCTTGCTGAACGCCTCGCCCGGCTCGACGCCCGGGAGCGTCAGCCCGGGGGCAGTGTCGTGCCGTTCCAGCGCACGCCGTATTTTTGCTCGGGCTGCCCGCACAATACCTCGACGCGGGTCCCGGAAGGCAGCCGCGCGCTCGCCGGCATCGGGTGCCACTACCTGTCGCAATTCATGGACCGCGAGACCGCCACCTTCACCCAGATGGGCGGCGAAGGGGTGCCGTGGATCGGCCAGGCGCCGTTCACCGAGACGCGCCACGTCTTCGCCAATATCGGCGACGGCACCTACACCCATTCGGGCATCCTGGCGATCCGGTCCGCGGTCGCCGCCAAGGTCAACATGACCTACAAGGTGCTGTTCAACGACGCGGTGGCGATGACCGGCGGCCAGCCGCTCGATGGCGGCCTGACCGTGCCGATCGTGACCCGCCAGCTCGCCGCCGAAGGCGTGCATCCGATCGTCGTCGTCACCGACGAGCCCGACAAGTATCCGCTCGGGACCGAATTTCCCGGCGGCACCACCGTGCGGCACCGCGACGAGCTCGATTTGGTGCAGCGCGAGCTGCGCGAGATCGCCGGCGTCACCGCGATCGTCTACGACCAGACCTGCGCCGCCGAGAAGCGCCGCCGGCGCAAGCGCGGCCGCTTTCCCGACCCGCCGCGGCGGGTCGTCATCAACGATCTGGTCTGCGAGGGGTGCGGCGATTGCTCGGCGACCTCGAACTGCCTGTCGGTGGTGCCGGTCGAGACCGAGTTCGGGCGCAAGCGCGCGATCGACCAGTCGAGCTGCAACAAGGATTATTCCTGCCTCAAAGGCTTCTGCCCGAGCTTTGTCACCGTCGAGGGCGGCAGCTTACGCAAGCGGGCGGCGGGGGATCTGTCCGAGGACGGCCTGGCGGCGCTGCCCGAACCATCGCTGCCGGACATTGCCGAACCCTATGGCATCCTCGTCACCGGGGTCGGCGGCACCGGCGTCGTGACGATCGGCGCCCTCGTTGGCATGGCCGCGCATCTCGAAGGCAGGGGCGTCACCGTGCTCGACATGACCGGGCTCGCCCAGAAGGGCGGCGCGGTCTTCAGCCATATCCGCATCGCCGAGCGGCCGGACTCGATCCACGCGGTGCGCATCGCCGCCGGCAGCGCGCGCCTCTTGCTCGGCTGCGATCTGGTGGTATCGGCAAGCGCCGAGGCGCTCTCCAAGCTCCACCCCGGGCACAGCCGCGCGATCGTCAACAGCCACGAGACGATCACCGGCGACTTCACCCGCAACCCCGATCTTCCCTTCCCCGGGCGTGACCTGCGCGACAGCATCGCCGCCGCGGTCGGCGGGGACAATGCCGAGTTCCTCGAAGCGACGCGCCTCGCGTCAGGGCTCTTCGGCGATTCGATCGCCACCAATTTGTTCATGCTCGGCTACGCCTATCAGGAAGGGCTGGTGCCGGTGGCGGCAGCGGCGATCGAGCGCGCCATCGAGCTCAACGGCGTCGCCGTCGAATTCAACCGTATCGCCTTCCATTGGGGCCGGCGCGCGGCATTCGACCGCGCGTCAGTCGAAGCGCGCGCCCTGCCCAAGGATGCGCTGCCCGAAAGCCACCTTCCGTCGGAATCGCTCGACGAACTGGTCGGGCGGCGCGTCGAGTTCCTCACCGCCTATCAGAACGTCGCCTATGCAAGGCGGTATTTCGGTCGGGTGCAGCGTGTCCGCGAGGCGGAAGCCGCGCGCCTCGCCGACAGCACGGCGCTGACCGAGGCGGCCGCCCGAGCGCTGTTCAAGGTGATGGCCTACAAGGACGAATACGAGGTCGCCCGGCTCTACACCGAGACCGACTTCCTCAAGCGAGTGGCCGACCAGTTCGAGGGGCCTTACCAGCTGCGCTTTCATTTGGCGCCGCCGCTGCTGGCGCAGCGCGATCCGGCGACCGGGCACCTGCAAAAGCGCGTCTATGGCTCCTGGATGCTGGGCGCCTTCCGCCTCCTCGCCGGGCTGCGCGGCTTGCGCGGCACGCGGTTCGATCCATTCGGCCGCACCGCCGAACGCCGCGCCGAGCGCCGCCTCGTCGCTGAATACGAAGCCCTGCTCGACGAGATCGCCGATGCGTTATCGCCGGCAAACCACGCGACCGCCGTCGAACTTGCCGCGCTGCCGCTGGAGATCCGCGGCTTTGGCCACATAAAGGAAGCCGCTCTCCAGCGCGCCAGGGCGAAGGAAGCGGATCTGCTCGCGCGCTTCCGCTCGCCCTCGCCGCCGCAGGCGCTCGCCGCCGAATAACCGGACCTCGCCCGATCGGGATTGCTTCGCTTCGCTCGCAATGACAGCAATAGTTGTCATTGCGAGGAGCGCAGCGACGAAGCAATCTCGATGGTCTATTCCGCCGCCAGCCGGCGCTGCCCCACGCCCAATTCGGCGACCCGCGCCTGGGTGTAGAGATCGGTCCAGTTCGACAGCGCAAAATCGGTGACCTGGCGCGGATCGTAGGGTCGGTCGGCGATCCGCAATTCCTTGCCGGCGATATAGACCGCGCGCAGACGCCGGCGGTCCTGCAGCACGCGGATATCGGCCAGCGGCGAGCCGTCGAGCACGATGAAATCGGCGGCGCGACCGGGTTCGAGCACGCCGATCTGGTCGCCCTCGCTCATGAACCGAGCATTCGCCTCGGTCGCGGCGCGCAACGCCGCCGCCGGGGTGAAGCCGAGATCGGCGACGAACAGCTCAAGCTCCTTGGCGTGCCATTCGCCGTAGGGGGTGATCGCGAACCCCGAATCGGTGCCGGTCAGGAACGGCACGCCGGCGGCCACCGCCTTCTTCAGCCTGGCAACGCCGAACCGGTAGCGCCGCTCGGTCTGCTCGACCCGGCCTTTCAGATAGGCCGGGTCGTGCGGCTGGGTGAAATCGACCATGTTGCGCGGATGCGTCAGGGTCGGGCACAGCGCGCTGCCGGTCTCCAGCATCGCCGCGATGCA
>JBGPTQ010000385.1:0-3064 GCA_041490725.1 Allostellaceae bacterium
AGATCAACAGGACGCCGTCGCCCTCGTGCCCCAGCCGCTCGCTGACCGCGGCGAGCGCCGGCTCCTCCTTGTCGTCGGCGCCGACCCAGCCGAGCCGCACCCCGAGGCCCACGAGATCGGCGCGCATCCCCGCCTCGGTCTCGGCCCGCAGCCACCAGGTCGCGCGGTAGTCGCCGCGGTGCCGCTCGGCATAGGCGGCGGCGAGCACGGTCTTGCCGACCCCGCGCAGCCCGTGCAGCGCGGTGATCGCCACCCGGCCGTGATGGCGCGCCATCGCCGTCTCGATATCGGCCAGCGCCTCCTCGCGCCCCATGAAATGCGTCGGCACCCGGATCGGGATGTTGGAGGCGACCACCCCTTCGGGTGGGGTGCGCGCGGGTGCTGCAGACTTGCCCATGAAATCGCGGAATCGCGCTCGCCTGTCCTCGCCGGATACATCATGGAGGATGCACGGATTGAACGGAGCGATCAGTCTCGGAACCGCACATGATTTGACGATGACGGGCAGAACGAAGTTGGTGCCCTTCACCGTGGCCTCATTGATCGCGGCGTCGAGTTCCAATAGCGAATGCTTTGCCTTTAGGTACTCGCTGGAAATGACGCAGAGGGCGTGATCGGCGGCGTCGAGACGTTCCCTCATCCACGCCATGAAGTTACCGCCGCCTTTGACCTCTTTTTCGTGGAGATGCGGCGTATGGCCGAGCTTGCGCAGTTCCCCATCAAGCCAAAACGCCTCGGTGCGGTCACTCTGGTTATAGCTGACGAAGATATCGGCCACGTTCGTCACCCTCGGGCCGTCAAGGCTGTCGTCGGCGATTCCGGCCAGCATATAAGTCGGCACAGGGGGCGGCGAGTTCAAACCCGGACATTCGCGCCGGGCGCGATTCCGTGCGGCTCCAGCGGCCTCCCAATGTCGCGTCTCGGAAGTTGGCGATATCTCTCATCCCGTCGTCCCGGCGAAGGCCCATAGGCGCTAACATGAGGGTCGGAGGTGGTTATTCGTCCGAAGTCTGCGCCGGAGTTGCCTCATAGAGGACCCCTTGGCCGGGCTTGGCCCGGCCATCCACGTCTTGAACCGGCCGCTATGCCTACAAGAGAAGGCGTGGATGGCCGGGCCAAGCCCGGCCAAGGGGTGGTTGGATTGCTCGCGGATATGCCTCTGCCCATGGCTCGCCGCGTAAGTTAGCGCCTATGGGCGAAGGCCGGGACCCACTTCTGCCGTGGATACCGGCCTTCGCCGGTATGACAGGGAAGAAAGCCGCGATGGCGGCAGGGTCAGTGAGCACATCGGGAACCATCCGGGGGCGAAAACCGTGTAGCATCCGGCGCCACCGGAGTGGGTATCCATGGATACAACGATCACGCCAGACGATCCGCAATCCCCGCAGGCGGGCGCTGCGGCGGAGCCCGCCACACCCCGGCTCAAGCTGCACATTCCGCCGCATCATCCGGCGCCGGGTGAGCGGCCGGATTTCAGCTATGTGCGGCGCTACGCGGCCGGCGTCACCGAGCGCCCGGCGGTCGACGTGCCGGCGCACGCGACGCATGAGCTCGCCTATCACCTGATCCGCGTCCTCGACGATGACGGCGCCGCGGTCGGGGCGTGGGACCCCAGGCTCGACCCCGAGACCTTGCGGCGCGGGTTGCGGGCGATGATGCTGACCCGCGCCTATGACGAGCGCATGATGCGGGCGCAGCGCCAGGGCAAGACCTCGTTCTACATGAAATGCACCGGCGAGGAGGCGGTCGGCGTCGCCCAGGCCTTTGCGCTCGCCCCCGACGACATGGCGTTTCCGACCTATCGCCAGCAGGGAATTCTGATCGCGCGCGGCTGGCCGCTCCGCGACATGATGTGCCAGGTCTACTCGAACGCGCATGACCGGCTCAAAGGCCGGCAATTGCCGGTGCTCTATTCGGCGCGGGAGGCGGCGTTTTTCTCGCTCGCCGGCAATCTCGGCAACCAGTTCCCGCAGGCCGTCGGGTGGGCGATGGCCTCGGCCTACAAGGGCGACCGCCGCATCGCCGCCGCCTGGACCGGGGAAGGGGCGACCGCGGAGGGCGATTTTCACCACGCGCTGACCTTCGCCTCGGTCTACCGCGCCCCGGTAGTGCTCAACGTCGTCAACAACCAGTGGGCGATCTCCTCGCATCAGGAGGTTGCGGGCGGCGAGGAAGCGACCTTCGCCGCGCGCGCGATCGGCTTTGGCCTGGCCTGCCTGCGCGTCGACGGCAACGACTTTCTCGCGGTCCATGCCGCGACACAGTGGGCGGCCGAGCGGGCGCGGGCCAACCATGGCGCGACACTGATCGAGCTCTTTACCTATCGCGCCGGCCCGCATTCGACGAGCGACGATCCGAACCGCTACCGCCCGGCGGAGGAAGCGAAGGAGTGGCCGCTCGGCGACCCCATCGAGCGCCTGTCGCACCACCTTGTGCGGCTCGGCGAATGGTCGGCGGAACGCCAGGCCCAGCTCGACAGCGAGCTGGCCGACGAGGTGCGCGACGCGGCGCGCGAGGCCGAACGCTACGGCACCCTCGACCAGGGGCCCCATTTCAGCGCCAAAACGATGTTCGAGGATGTCTTCAAGGAGATGCCTTGGCATTTGCGAGCTCAGCGCCAGGAGCTGGGGGTCTGAGCCGTGACCAGGAAACTCCCCAGCCAACCGTCACCCCCGCGCAAGCGGGGGTCCAGGGCAACCGACGAAGCGTGGGGTCCCTGGATTCCCGCTTTCGCGGGAATGACGGATCTTGACGGGGTCTGAGCCATGCCGGCGATGACGATGGTCCAGGCGCTCAATTCGGCGATGGACGTGATGCTGGGCCGCGATCCCGACGTCGTCATCTTCGGCGAGGATGTCGGGTTCTATGGCGGCGTCTTCCGGGTAACCGACGGCCTCCAGAAAAAGCACGGCGAACAGCGCGTCTTCGATGCGCCGATCGCCGAGGGCGGCATGCTGGCGGTCGCGGTGGGCATGGGCGCCTATGGCCTCCGGCCGATCGTCGAAATCCAGTTCGCCGACTACATCTACCCGGCGACCGACCAGCTGATCTCGGCCGCGGCGCG
>JBGPTQ010000386.1:0-3064 GCA_041490725.1 Allostellaceae bacterium
GATGCTGATCGGCGTTCCGAAAGAGGTGAAGACCCACGAATACCGCGTCGGTCTGGTTCCCGCGAGCGTGCGCGAGCTGGTCCATCACGGTCACAAGGTGATCGTCGAGAGCGGTGCCGGTGTCGGTATCGGCTTTGACGATCGTGGCTATGAGAACGCCGGCGCCGAGATCCTGACGCGGGCGGCGGATGTCTTCGCCGCGGCCGAGCTGTTCGTCAAGGTCAAGGAACCGCAGCCCGAGGAAGTCCGCGCACTGCGCGAAGACCAGATCCTCTTTACCTATCTCCACCTCGCGGCCGACCGCGCGCTCGCCGAAGGGCTGCTGCGGTCGGGCGCGGTCGCGATCGCCTATGAGACCGTCACCGACAAATCGGGCGGGCTGCCGCTGCTCGCGCCGATGAGCGAGGTGGCCGGGCGGATGTCGGTGCAGGTCGGCGCCCATTGCCTGGAAAAGGAACAGGGCGGCATGGGCATCCTGTTGGGCGGCGTGCCTGGTGTCCCGGCGGCGAAGGTGGTGATCCTCGGCGGCGGGGTTTCCGGCACCAACGCGGCGCGCGTCGCGATGGGGATGGAGGCCTATGTCACGGTTATCGACCGCTCGCTGCCGCGGCTTTACGAGCTCGACCTGCAATTCGGGTCGCAGCTGCATACGCTGTTCTCGACGGTCGAGACGATCGAGCGCGAGGTGGTCGCCGCCGACCTCCTGATCGGCGCGGTGCTGGTGCCGGGCGCGGCGGCGCCAAAGCTGGTGAGCCGCGAGCTGGTGCGCGCGATGAAGCCGGGCTCGGTCATCGTCGATATCTCGATCGATCAGGGCGGCTGCGTCGAAACCAGCCGTCCGACCACCCATGCGGCGCCGACCTTCATCGAGGAGGGCGTCGTTCATTACTGTGTTACCAACATGCCGGGCGCGGTCGCCCGCACCTCCGCGGTGGCGCTCAACAACGCGACCTTGCCGTTCGTCCTGGCGATCGCCGATCGCGGTTGGCGGCGGGCATTGTCCGACGATCCGCATTTGCGCAACGGGCTCAATGCCGGCCGGGGCCTCCTGACGCATCCCGCGGTCGCGCATGATCTCGGGCTGCCGCTGACCGCGGCCGAGCGCGCCCTCTCGGACTAAGGTGGCCGATTGAGCCGGGCGCGGTTGGGCGAATGGATCCGGGTTGCGCGAATCTTTGGCCTGCGGCGGGCTTGAGGGCTCGCGCGCCGGTTCCTATCTGACCGGAGATGGCTCGCGACGGAATCATGGCACAGTTCCAGGCGGCCGCTTACGCGGCGGCCGATCCCGTGTCCGATCCGGCGTTCCCGCGGGAAGCGCCGTTCGCGCGCATCGATAACGCCGCAATCGCCGCCGTCACCAACCTCTATCGCGAGGTATTGCCGCCCGGCGGTGCGATCCTCGACGTGATGTCGGGCTGGGTGTCGCACCTGCCGCCCGAGGCGCCCTACCGCCGCATCGTCGGGATCGGCATCGACCGGCCCGCCCTGGCGGAAAACCCGTTTCTCGACGAGTGGCGGATTCAGGATCTCAACAGCAACCCGATCCTGCCCTTTACCACCGGCGAGTTCGACGGCGCGACGATTTGCGTGGCGATCCAGCATCTGGCGCGGCCCGGCGAGGTGATCCGCGAGATCGCCCGCGTGCTGCGACCAGGAGCGCCGCTGATCGTCACCTTTTCGAACCGTTGCGTCGCGACCAAGCCGATCGCCTGCTGGTGCCTGCTCGACGAGACCGGCCACCTCTGCCTCGTCGCGCAACATTTCGCCCAGGCCGGCAACTGGGCGGATATCCGCTGCCTCGACCGCACCCCGCCGAGCGGCGGCCAGCCGCTCTATGCGGTGATCGGGCGCAGCCTCGGAGCGAACCGGCTCGGCGACAGCGACTGATGCTCGCATACTGATTGTCGGCGGCGAGTTCGACGGCTGCGCGTTCGGTGTCACCGAGCCCGAGCGAATGCCACCTTTTAAATCAGACTAGATTTCCTTATAATTTAGTCAGTTTGTGCAAAATTGGGCGGTCCCGATGGCGGTTTGGCAGATCCAGCGTGCAAAGGCCCGGCTGAGCGAGGTGATCGAGCGCGCCCGCACCGAAGGTCCCCAAACGGTCACCCGTCATGGCACCGAGCGCGCGGTGGTGCTGTCGATCGAGGCGTATCGCGCCTTGATCGCGCACAAGCCGAATTTCAAGGAGTATTTGCTCGGTGGGCCGAAAGTCGACGACTTCTCGATCGAGCGTGACCGCGACACCGGGCGCGTTGTCGAGTTGTGATCATGGCGGCGGGTTATCTTCTCGACACCAATGTCGTCTCCGAAACCCGCAAGATCCGAGTCGATCCCGCTGTAACGGCTTTCCTCGATGCGGCCGATGAAGCGGGGTTGTTCATCAGCGTGCTGACGTTGGGCGAGTTGCGCAAAGGTGTCGCGGCGCGGCGTCGAACCGATCCGGCCGCGGCCAATCGGCTCGGCGGCTGGGTAGATGGTATCGAGACAATTTACGCGGATCGCGTCCTGCCCGTGAATGCGAGCGTTGCACGGTTGTGGGGCGAGCTGTCAGCCGGTCGCAGCCTGCCGGTGATCGACACGCTGATCGCGGCCACCGCGATCGCGTCTGGTCTCACCTTGGTGACCCGAAACACCCGCGACGTCGAAGCGACCGGCGTCCCGCTTGTCGATCCGTGGCAGACTCGGTGATAGACACCGATTGCCTTCAGCGCCGCAGCACCATCAGCTTCTTGATCTCCGCGATGGCCTTGGCCGGGTTCAGGTTTTTCGGGCAGGTCCGGGTGCAGTTCATGATCGTGTGGCAGCGATAGAGGCGGAACGGGTCTTCGAGCGCGTCGAGCCGGTCGCCGGTCTTCTCGTCGCGGCTGTCGGCGATCCAGCGATAGGCCTGGAGCAGCACCGCCGGCCCGAGATAGCGCTCGCCATTCCACCAGTAGGACGGGCATGCCGTCGTGCAGCAGAAGCACAGCACGCATTCCCACAGCCCGTCGAGCCGGGCGCGCTCCTCCTCCGATTGCAGCCGCTCGCGGTCGGGCGGCGCCGTGCTCTCGGTCTGCAGCCA
>JBGPTQ010000387.1:0-3059 GCA_041490725.1 Allostellaceae bacterium
ATCGTCGGCATTGACGAGGCCGATCTCGAGCGCGGCCAGGTGAGCTGGATTTCGCCGATCGCCCGCGCCCTATTGAAGGCGCATGAGGGCGATACCGTCGAGTTGCGCACTCCGACCGGCATCGAGCAGATCGAGGTGCTCGAAATCCGTTACGGCGTGATGTGATCGGTGGCTACAGCTTGAGCAGACGCTTGGCGTTGCCGTTCAGCAATTTCTCCCTGTCCTCGGCGCACAGCGGCAGGGTCTCGATCCATTTCGCGCCGGGTGGGTTGTCCATGAACGGGTAGTCGACCGAAAACAGGATGCGGTCGATGCCCATCTCCATCATGCAGCACACCAGCGCCGGGTCGGAGAAGAAGCCGCTCGTCGTGATCCAGAAATGCTCGCAGAAGATCTCGCGAAAGGTTTTCTCGCTCATGCTCGCGCGCAGCCCGTAGCTGATGCGCCAGAGATAGAACGGCAGCCCCTCGCCCATATGGCCGAGGATGATCTTGAGGCCGGGATAGGCGTCGAAAACGCCGCTCAGCACAAAGCGGATGCCCTGTGTCGCGGTCTCGACGCTGAACCCCCAGCCGGCGCGCAATAGCCCGGGGTGCTTCTCGACGTAATCCTTGTAGTAGGCCTCGACGACCGCTTGCTGCGGGATCGCCGGGTGAATGTAGATCGGCACGTCCAATGCCTGTGCCCGCTCGTAGATCGGCCAGAAGCGCTGGTGGTCGTGAAACAGCCGGTCGGTGAGCCCGTTCACCATCGCGCCCTTGAAGCCGAGCTTGGTGACGGTGCGTTCCAATTCGTCCGCGGCGGCCTTGGGATCGGCGGTCGGCAGCGCGGCGAAACCCGCGAACCGGTCGGGATGGCGCCGCACCGCCTCGGCGAGCCGGTCATTGGCGCGGCGCGCCAAGGGCACGCCGGTCGCGGCGTCGACCTTCTGCAGCCCCGGGATCGAATGCGACAGCACCTGGAGGTCGATCCCGGATTCGTCCATCTCCTTGAGCCGCAACGCCCCGAGGTCGTCGAGCCGCTCGACGATATGGCGCGACGCGACCGCGCCGAGACTGCTGGTGTGCTGCTTCACCTCGGCATCCTGGTAATGTTCTTCGAGCGCGATGATGTAGGGCTTGGTCGGCATTTTCGTCCTCCCTCAAATATTGGCCCCCGCATAGCTCGTCAGGTCGATGAATTCCAGCACCGTGCCGTCGGGGTCCTGGAAATAGGCGCGCGGGCCGTTGACCACGCCGCCTTGCCGGTCTTCCTCGAAGGTGATCGCGACGCCCTTTGCCCGCAAATGGTCGAGCGCCGCCGGGTAATCCTCGTGCGCGACGGCAAAGGAATGGTGCACGCCGCCATGGTTCTCGGGCACCGGGTTGATCGGCGGATCGCGCTTGACGAGGATCAGGCAGGTCCCGGCCGCGTCCAAGAACGCCATGCTGCCGTGCGCCACCGTGGCCAGATGCCGACACCCGACGATCTCGGTATAAAAGCCGGTGCTTTTCGCCACGTCGCTGACCGGAATGCTGAAATGGGCGACGGATTTGATGGCGACCATAGGGCCCTCCGCGGGTGATTGCGGGCCTCAACCTATCCGATCGGCGTCCGGACCGGCGCTGTTTTATGGACCGGCCGGCGCGCCAATTGTCCGAGTCGGCGTTTGAGCCGGCGCGCCGCGCGAAGCCGGGCGCGCGCCCGCCGCGCGATGATCGCCCCCTCGGCGGCCCCGATCTCGCCGCCCGAGATCGCCGCCAACAGCGCGCATGTGATCTGGCGAAGATCATCCGCCGTCCGCACTGAAGACAGATCGATGCCGAGGCGATCGGCCGGGTCTAGGGCTAGGCGGGGCGGCGGCAGGAGCTGCACGGCGAGCGCGCGCAACAGTCGCGGCTTCCTATCGATCAGCGCCGAGAGCGCCGCGGGGCTGAGCGGCCGGGCCAAGAGATCGGGCAGGCGCCGCCTAGGATTGGGAATGCCGGGCGGGCGACCGCGCCGGTTGCCGGAATGACCCCCGGCGAAGCGCCCGCGCGCGTCGCGCGCGCGAGAGGGAAAGAGATCAGGATCAAGTGATTGAGATTGCTTAATTCTGGTTCCGGGAGCAGCGGAATAGCAGCGCGGCGAGGGCGGATCGGCCATGATGTCCGGCATCGGCAGGGCTCCGGCGGCGAGGCAGGCCCCCGGATATGGGTTCACGGTATGTTCTTTCAAGGACGCCCTGGGCGGGGCGGGGCCTCAGCTTGAAATTTCGGCTATGGGTGGGAAAGCTGCCGTAGGGCGGAAAAGCGCAGCGCATTCCGCCAATTTCCGTGGTGACCCGCCGGCAGGTCAGCGGCACCTCAGATGACGGCCACCCCGCTACGGCGAGGGTGGCCCGATCACCGGTCTTTCCGCCGGGTGACGCATTACCGGTTGCGGCGATGGTGGCGGAATGCGCTGCGCTTTTCCGCCCTACACTCGCTGCGGATCAAATTGGCGACGTGCTAGAGGCCGGTTCGACGATGGTGTTGCAGTGGTTGATGATGCCGATGCCGATCTTGTTGTCGGTCTTGTATTTGGCGACGAGCGCCAGGTCCCGGCCGACGCAACTGCCGCCGCTCGCACGTGGCGCCACGGCTCCTTATGCTATACGAGCCTGGTACAGGAGCGTCGCGGTCGATCACGGAGGACAGCCATGCCGCGTTCGGGGCGCGTCGCGTTTGGAGAAATGGAGTCGGTGACGTTCGGCCGGCCCGCCGCCGAGGTGCTCGCCGAGGAGGCGCGGCGGCGCGAGGCTGAGCGGGTCTTCCTGATCGTGAGCGGCACCCTCAACCGCACGACCGACGAGATCGAGAAGGTGCGCCGGGCGCTCGGCAACCGCTGCGCCGGGCTGTTCGACCAGATGCCGCCGCACACGCCGCGGCATGCCGTGATCGCGGCCGCCGCGATGGCGCGCGAGGCGGGTGCCGATCTGATCGTCACGCTCGGCGGCGGCTCGCTGACCGACGGTGCCAAGGCGGTCCAGCTGTGCCTCGCCAACGACATAAGCAGCGCCGAGGCGCTCGACGCGTTGCGACCGGTGGCGGGGCCGGACG
>JBGPTQ010000388.1:0-3058 GCA_041490725.1 Allostellaceae bacterium
ATCGTCACCGTGCGCAACGTGCCGCAGGAAATGGTGAGCCCGATCCTGCTGGTCGAGACCCCGCGGCTGATGTTCCCATTTGCCCGCAACATCGTCGCCGAGACGACGCGGGACGGTGGATTTCCGCCGCTGATGATCAATCCAATCGACTTTGGCGAGCTGCTGCGGCGCAATGCCCCCACCGATCCGGCCGGCGGCCCGCCGGCCGGCAGCGCGACCGCGTGACCCCTGCCACGTTCATGCGGTAAGCCACAGCGGCGCCTTGATCGCGGCCAGCATGGCCTGGTGCGCCGCCCGCTCTTCGACCGAAGGAGCATGCGGCCGAGGCGGTCGCGGCGAGCGGCCCGGCGGCGCGCCAATCACATCGGTGGCGGCGAGGTTGCTCGCAGCGAAGTCGAGGCCCGGCTGCCTGCCGCCGAGCAGCTCGATGTAAACCCCGGCCAAGAGGCTGCAATCGATCTCGGCCCCATGTTTCTCGCGCGACGACAGATCGATCGCAAAGCGCCGGCACAGCGCGTCCAGGCTGGCGGGCGCACCCGGGAAACGGCGGCGCGCCACCGCAAGCGTGTCGACGAAGGGACTGGCGAGCGGGCCGCGGCCGAGCCGTGCCAACTCTGCGTTGATGAAGGCGAGATCGAACTCGGCGTTGTGAATGACCAGACGATCGCCAGCGATGAACGCGGCCAATTCATCGGCGATCGCGGCAAAGGGCGGATGCCTGGCGAGGAACTCGGCATCCAGCCCATGCACCGCCATGGCCTCCGCCGGGATTTCGCGCTCGGGGTTGACGTAACGGTGTAACTTGCGACCAGTCGGAACATGGTGGATCAGCTCGAGACAGGCGATCTCGACGATCCGATGGCCGTCTTGCGGGTCAAGCCCGGTAGTTTCCGTGTCGATCACAACCTCGCGCATGATCTTTTCCCCCGATGAGGCCGCGGCAACTCCCCCCGCCGCAGCGTTCTGACAATCGCCTTCACCCGCCGGAACGCTACGCTGCGTCCAAGGGCGGTCGCGACGACAAAATCGGCGCGACGCCGTTTTTCGCGATCCGGGATCTGGGCGCGCAAGATGTCTGCAAAGCGGCTTTCGCTCATCCCCGGCCGGCGCATTACCCGCTCGCGTTGCAGGCGCAGCGGCGCCGACACGACCAGCGCAAAGTCGCAGCGCTCGACGCCGCCGCTTTCGAAGAGCAGCGGTATGTCGAGCACGACGAGCGACTCGCGGCGGGCGCGGACCCGCGCGACAAACCGCCGTTCGGCCCGACGAACCATCGGATGGATGATTGCTTCAAGACGGCGCAGCGCCGGCTGGTCGCGGAACACAAGCTGGCCCAGAAGCCGGCGATCGATCCCGCCGGCCTCGTCGCGCACCCCGGGAAACACCGCTTCGACCGGCGCGACCGCTTCTCCTCCCGGTCCGAGTAGCCGATGAACGACCGCATCGGCATCAAATAATGGCACCCCGAGCCGCCGCAGCGTCGCGGCCGCAGTGCTTTTTCCCATCCCGATCGAACCGGTGAGGCCAAGGACGATCACCGCGGCGCCGCAAACGTGGTGAGAACGGCGGCGCGCAATTCGCGGGTCACCCGCACCGGCGTCCCGAACCACGCCTCGAACCCCGGCCGGCCCTGATGAAGCAACATGCCAAGCCCATCGACGCAGCGATGGCCGCGCCGCCGCGCCGCCATCAACAAGCCCGTCTCCAGGGGGACATAAACGATGTCGGCGACGACCGCATGATCCGGCAATCGGGAGAGGTCGATCGCCAGCTCAGGCTCGCCGCTCATGCCCAAGCTTGTGGTGTTGACGAGGAGCCCGGCATCCTCCAGCGCGGCATCGCGCGCATCCCACGGGTAGACCGAAATCCGGCTCGGCGGGACCTCTAGGTCTTCAGCCATGCGTTCAGCGCGGGCCCGCGTCCGGTTCACTAGGCGAATCTCGGCGACCGACAAATCGATCAGCGCCGCCACCACCGCGCGGGCCGCACCGCCGGCGCCGAGCACCACCGCAGGGCCTGCCGCCGGCTGCCAATCCGGAGCGCCACCGCGCAGGTTTTCGCGAAACCCGAACGCATCGGTGTTGCTTCCTTCCAGGCTGCCATCTGCGGCGACGATCACCGTGTTCATCGCGCCGATGCGCCGGGCCACCGGGTCGACCCGATCGACCACCGACAGCGCCATCTGCTTATGTGGGATTGTCAGGTTGCAGCCGCGGAAACCCAGCACCGGGAGCGCCAACAACGCCTGCGCGAGCTGCTCGGGACGGACCGGTAGCGGTACATAGGCGCCGTCGATGCCATGTTCATCGAGCCAGAAATTGTGCAATGCGGGGGAGCGCGAATGGGCGACCGGCCAGCCCATGATGCCCGCGAGTCGCGTCTTCCCCGTGATCCTCATGTCCCAGCCCTCATGTCAATATCACGCCACGCTCACGCAAAAAGCCGAGGAGCTCGATCAGCGGCAAGCCAAGAACGGCAAAGTGGTCGCCCGTAATCCGCGAGAACAGTTGCACGCCCCTATCTTCGATGCGATAGGCACCAACCAAGCCGAGCAGCGCTTCACCCTCGGCAGCGACATACGCCTCGAGAAAGGCGTCGCTAAACCGGCGCATCCGCAATTCCGGTGTGCTCACAGCACGCCAGAGCGGCTCGCCGCCCCGCACAATGCACACCGCCGTCGCGAGCGAGTGGGTCCGACCGCGCAACGCCCGCAGCTGCGCAGATGCTTCGGCGAGGTCGGCGGGCTTGTCGAACCATTCCGTCCCCGCTACGAGAATCTGATCAGCGCCGATGACGAGCGCTTCGGGATGCCGGCGCGAGACAACGCACGCCTTCTCGGTAGCGAGAGCGAGCGCGCAGCTAATCGCCGAATCACCGGCTTCTCGTGCCTTGCGCTTCAGTCGGGTTTCATCGATCACAGCCGGCTCGGCGGCGAAGTCGACACCTGCCGCCCGAAGCAATCCCGCCCGCGCGGCGCTCGCCGAAGCGAGGATTACCGCCTCAGCCGTCGCCGCCATGGCGGCGCATCAGCAACTTGTGGATCGAGGAGGCCGTCTCC
>JBGPTQ010000389.1:0-3054 GCA_041490725.1 Allostellaceae bacterium
AGGAAGTTCCACTTCCGCGCCAATTGGCGCGCGCTCGGCCCCGAGCACGGACAGCTGCCAGCCTTTCCGGACCATGTCGCGGTGATCGACGATGGCGACCCCGAGCGGCCATTCCGCTTGGTGCCGGCGCCGTCGCGCTCGTTTCTCAACACCAGCTTCAACAACATCCCCGCGGGTATCGCCCGCGAAGGCCGGCCGACCGCGCTGGTGCATCCCGAAGCGCTCGCCGCGCTCGGCATCGCCGAGGGCGACCGCATCCGCATCGGCAATGCGAAGGGCAGCGTCGTCCTCCATGCCCGTGGGTTCGACGGGATGCAGCGCCGCGTCGTGATCGTCGAGGGGCTGTGGCCGAACCATGCTTTCGAGGAGGGGATCGGCATCAATCTGTTGACCAGCGCCGACCCCGGCCTGCCGGGCGGCGGCGCGGTGTTCCACGACACTTCTGTCTGGTTGCGCCCCGCATGAAGGTTCAAAATTTGGCATGCGGCAAGTAATCTCATCGTCACCCCCGCGAACGCGGGGGTCCAGGGCGGGCGACGGAGCCTTCGATCCCTGGATTCCCGCCTTCGCGGGAATGACGCCAAATTGGTTGGCTTAGATGAGCGACGATAAACGCCGGCTGCCGACCGCAGCGAACCCGGGCGAGGTTTCCGGCGAGGTCGACGCCTTTCTGCGCGACCTGCAACGCGCCCCGCCGCCGCGCCCCTCAGGCGGCCAGGGGGGCGGCCGCGGCCGGCTGATCTTTGCACTCGACGCGACGGCGAGCCGCGAGCCGAGCTGGGACCGCGCCTGCCATATCCAGGGCGAGATGTTCGAAGCGACCGCCGCGCTCGGCGGGCTCGACATCAAGCTCGTCTATTACCGCGGCTTCAACGAATGCAGGGCGAGCCGGTGGATGACGAATGCCGCCGATTTGCACCGGGTCATGCGCGCGGTCTCCTGCCTCGGCGGCGAGACCCAGATCGAGCGCGTGCTCGCCCATGCGCTCGGCGAGACCAGGAAGCGGCGGGTGAACGCCCTTGTGTTCGTCGGCGACGCGATGGAGGAGAATGTCGATCGGCTGTGCCAGCTCGCCGGCGAATTGGGCCTCAACGGCGTGCCGATCTTCCTGTTTCATGAAGGCGGCAATCCGGTCGCCGCGGGGGCCTTCCGGCAAATCGCTCGCCTGTCGCGCGGCGCCTATCTGCGCTTCGATCTGGCCAGCGCCGACCGCCTGCGCGACCTGTTAGGCGCGGTCGCGGTCTATGCCGCCGGCGGGTATCGCGCGCTGAGCGCCTATGGCGAGAAGAAAGGCGGCGAAGTGCTGCGGCTTACCGCGCAATTACAGGGCTGATGCTCCCCCTCCTCGGCGGCGTTGCGATCCTGTGCGGGCTCCTGCTGCTCGGCTATCTGTTCGTCAACGCCAATCCGGCGCGCCTCGCGCGTATCGTCAAATGGGCCGCCATCGTCGTTGCGGTATTGGCGGTCATCGCCCTGATCTGGTCGGAACGCCTCGCGATGCTGCTCGCGCCGATCGCGGTCCTGCTGCCGGCCTGGCGCCGGCTGCGTTCGATGGTAAGCGGCTTGCACGGCCCGGCGAGCGCGGGCAACTCCACCGTCGAGACCGCGTTTATTCGCATGAGCCTCGACCACGATACCGGGACGATGACCGGCACGGTGCTGCAAGGCCGCTTCGCCGGCATGCGGCTCGAGGAGCTGCGCCCGGCTGAACTGCTGGCATTGTTGCGCGAGTGCCGGGCCGAGGACGAGGAAGGCGCGCGGTTGCTCGAAGCCTATCTCGACCGGGTTCGCTCCAACTGGCACGACGAGATGGCCGGCGAGGAAGCGAGAGGCGGGCCGCAGCCGAGCAGCCCCGACGTCACGGTCGACGAGGCCTATGCCATTTTGGGCCTGGCGCCGGGAGCGGATGCCGAGGCGATCAAGCAGGCGCACCACCGGCTGATGAAACAGTTCCACCCCGATCACGGCGGCACCGACTACCTCGCCACCAAGATCAATCGCGCCCGCGATGTGCTGCTGCACCGCTAGGCGGTCAGGAAATGGGGCTTGTCGCAATGAAGGAGCTTCGGGTTGAATAAATCAGGGTTCGAGGCGTTTGAAGGCGGTGCGGAGCGCGGTTGGTGCGGCGGTTGCCTTGCCGGTCCGGAAAGGGCTATGGCAATAGCCTCGCCGCCGCGAGGGAGCCGCGATCGAGGAGTTCCATGCAGAAGCCCGTGCGCAAGGCGGTTTTCCCGGTGGCCGGTCTCGGCACCCGCATCCTTCCGGCAACCAAGGCGATGCCGAAGGAAATGCTGACGGTCGTCGACAAGCCGCTGATCCAATATGCGGTCGAGGAGGCCAAGGCAGCCGGCATCGAGCAGTTCTATTTCGTTACCGGGCGCGCCAAAAGCGCGATCGAGGACCATTTCGACCTCGCCTTCGAGCTCGAAGCGACCTTGCGCGCGCGCGGCCGCAGCGAGCTTCTCGACGAATTGCGCGCCTGGCTGCCCACCGCCGGCGATGTCGCCTACACCCGCCAGCAGCGCCCGCTCGGGCTCGGCCATGCCGTCTGGTGCGCGCGCCACCTGGTCGGCGACGAGCCCTTCGCGGTTCTTCTCGTCGACGATCTGATGGTCGGCGAGCCGCCCTGCCTCAAGCAGATGATCGACGCCTATCAGGCGACCGGCGGCAATATCGTCGCGGTGATCGAGGTCCCGCGCGAAGAAACCCGGCGCTACGGCGTGCTCGATGTGGTCGCCGATGACGGAACCCTGGTGCAGGCGAAAGGGGTGGTCGAAAAGCCTGACCCCGCGGTCGCGCCGTCGACCCTGACGATTATCGGGCGCTATATCATCCAGCCCGAAATCTTCGGGCATTTGGCCGAGCTGAAGCCGGGTAGCGGCAACGAGATCCAGCTGACCGACGGGCTCGACAAGCTGATCGCCGACGGTCAGCCGTTCCATGGCCTGCGCGCCGCCGCCCGGCGCTTCGATTGCGGCGACAAGCTCGGCTATCTCGAAGCCAATGTGGCGCTCGGGCTGCAACATCCCGCGCTCGGCGCCGCGTTCCGCCGCA
>JBGPTQ010000390.1:0-3040 GCA_041490725.1 Allostellaceae bacterium
AGATCGGCAAAGCGCCGGGCCTCGGGCGGCACCGCCAATTGGTCGAGCAGCATCCCGGCCGCGCCGGGCACGAAAGGCTGCATCACGATGCCCAAATGGCGCAGCACCTCGGCCAGCGCATAGAGCACCGTGCCCATGCGCGCCGGGTCGGTCCGCCGCAACGCCCAAGGCGCCTGCTCGTCGACATAGCGGTTGGCCTCGGCGACGACGCGCCAGACGGTTTCCAGCGCGAGGTGGAAGGCCTGCTGCTCGGCGATCAGCGGACGCACGCGCGCCAACAGCCCGCGCGCCTCGGCGAGCAGCCTGTCATCGGCCTCGGCAAGGGGGCCTGGCTCGGGTACCGCCGCGCCGCAATTGCGATTGATCATCGCCAGCACGCGCTGCGCCAGATTGCCAAAATCATTGGCGAGGTCGCCGTTGAGCCGGCCGATCACCGCCCGATGCGAGAAGTCGCCGTCACTGCCGAAGGGCAGCTCGCGCAACAGGAAATAGCGCAGCGGGTCAAGCCCGTATTCGTCGACCAATTCCTTCGGGGCAATGAAATTGCCGAGCGATTTCGACATTTTCTGCCCTTCGACGGTCCACCAGCCATGGGCGAACACCCGGCGCGGCGGTTCGAGCCCGGCGGCCATCAGAAAGGCATGCCAGTAGACCGTGTGAAAGCGCAGGATATCTTTACCTACTATGTGAAGATCTGCAGGCCAAAAAGTTGAAAAATCGTTACTTTTAATCCCCGGATAGCCCAAAGCAGTGATGTAGTTGGCGAGCGCGTCGAGCCAGACATAGATGACATGGCGCGGGTCGCCCGGCACCGGGATGCCCCAGCTGAAGCTGGTGCGCGAGATCGACAGGTCGTTGAGCCCCGATTTGACGAAGCTGATGACCTCGTTGCGCCGGCTGCGCGGGGCGATCGCATCGGGATGGGCGTCGTAGAACGCCAAGAGCCGGTCCTGCCAGGCCGACAGCCGGAAAAAGTAATTATCCTCCTCGACCCACTCGACCTCGGCGCCGGTCGGCGCGACCTTGGATCCGTTGGGGCCATTTGGGCTGTCGATGAGTTCGCTCTCGTCGTAGAAGGCTTCGTCGCGCACGCAGTACCAGCCGGCGAACTTGCCGAGATAGATTTCGCCGCGCCGCTCGAGCTCCTGCCACAGCGCCTGCACGCCGCGGATGTGGCGCTCCTCGGTGGTGCGGATGTAATCGTCGTTGCTGATGTCGAGCAGCCGGTCCATCTCGCGGAACGCGGCGGACACGCGGTCGGCGTATTGCTGCGGCGTCAGCCCGAGGGCCTGCGCCGAGCGCTCGACCTTCTGGCCGTGCTCGTCGGTGCCGGTCAGGAATTTGACATTGCGCCCGTCGAGCCGCATGAAGCGCGCCAGCACATCGCAGGCCACGGTGGTATAGGCGTGGCCGAGATGCGGCAGGTCGTTCACGTAATAGATCGGGGTGGTCACAAAATACGGCCGGTCGGCGCTCATTCATCCTCTCCAAAGCGCAGATATGGGACCGGGTTCGTGATCGGTCCAGCGATGCAGCCGAACGCATCGCCCGGGCATATCGATCGGCCGCGCCGCGAGCTTTTACCGCGCCGCGCCTTCGATCGCAAAGAATGCGCCGAGGATGGTTTGCTTGCGATCGAGATTGAGCGCATCGGTGCGGGCAAAGCTGCGGCCGATCTCGTCGCGCAGCTCGGCCCAGCGCGCCGCGGATGCCCGCTCGCCGAGCCGCTGCAACACCGCGCTTTCGCGGGGTGGCTCAGCGCCGGCGCTGCCGCGCGCCGCCGCAAGGGCGACCCGGGCCAGCAATTGCCCCACCAGCTCCTCGACCGCGCGATAGGCCTCCTCGGCGTCGCCGCGGACGAGCCGGTCGGCGAAGGCATGGAGCGCCGCCGGGTCGATCCCCTGGTCGCGCGAAAGCAGCGCCAACACCGCCTCATACAGCTCGACCCCGCCGGCATCGGCGAGGTCGAGGGCGCGGCCGATGCTGCCGCCGGAAAGCGCCGTCAGAGCCTCGGCTTGCGGCTCGGGCAGGTCGGGGCGGTAGCGCAGGAGCAGCTGACGGACGATCGCCGGCGGCAGGGGCATCAGCGGAAACCGCCGGCAACGCGAGCGGATCGTCGGCAACAGCCGCCCCGGGCTGTGCGCCACCAGCAGCAGGAGCGCGCGCCGCGGCGGCTCTTCGAGGATTTTCAACAGCGCATTGGCGGCGTTGCGGTTCATCTCGTCGGCACCGTCGACGATGACGACGCGCCAGCCGCCCTCGGCCGGCGTCAGCCGCAGAAAGACGCCGATCTCGCGGGCGTTCTCGACGATGATCTCGCTGCGCAGCCGGCGGCGGCGCGGGTCGTAGGCGCGCTCGACCGTCAAGAGATCGGCATGCCCGCCGGACGCCACCCGGCGAAAGGTGCCGCTGTCGGGCGCGATCGCGAGCCCGCTTGCGTCGGAAGCGGTGGACAGCCCGCCGAGCGATCCCTCCCCTCCTCCGTTCGCCAGCACGAAACGGGCAAAGCGAAACGCCAGCGTCGCCTTGCCGATGCCGCGCGGTCCGCTCAGCAACAGCGCATGCGGCAGCCGGCCCGATTCGAACAAGCGCCGCAACGCGCTTTCTGCGGCTTCGTGACCGAGGAGTTCGGGGTTCGTGCGCGGCGCCGGCGCGACGACGGGGTCGGACGTGCCCGCGCTGTCCCGGCCGCTTCTCATCGCTGCAGAGCGATGCCAAGGCGCGCGGCGACGCAAGCGAGCACGGCGCGGTGGACGCTGCCCTGGTCGCCGGTGGCATCGATCAGCACGCAACGCTCGGGGTGGTCGGCGGCGATCTGGCAGAACCCCCGCCGCAGCCGCTCGTGGAAGGCCGGGTCGAGCCGCTCGAAACGGTCGGCATTGCCGGAACGCCGCGATGCCCGGGCGAGCCCCTCGGCGACCGGCAGGTCGAGGATCAGCGTCAGGTCCGGCGCGAAATCACCGAGCGCAAAGCGATGCAAAGCCAAGAGATCGGCGAGCGGCAACCCGCGGCCATAACCCTGATAGGCCAGCGTCGAATC
>JBGPTQ010000391.1:0-3037 GCA_041490725.1 Allostellaceae bacterium
CCTTCCTGCGGTCGCCGAACCCCGGCGCCTTGACCGCGGCCACCTTGAGCCCGCCGCGCAGCTTGTTGACGACGAGCGTTGCCAGCGCCTCGCCCTCGATATCCTCGGCGACGATCAAGAGCGGCCGCGAGGCCTGCACCACCGCTTCGAGAACCGGCAGCATTGCCTGGAGGCCCGACAGCTTCTTCTCGTGGATGAGGATGTACGGGTTCTCCAGCTCGGCGATCATCTTCTCGGCGTTGGTGACGAAATAGGGCGAGAGATAACCGCGGTCGAACTGCATGCCCTCGACGACGTCGAGCTCGGTATCGAGGCTCTTGGCTTCCTCGACCGTGATCACGCCCTCGTTGCCGACCCGCTGCATCGCCTTGGCGATCATCTCGCCGATGTCGCGCCCGCCATTCGCAGAGATCGTGCCGACCTGGGCGATCTCTTCATTGGTCGAGATCTTCTTCGAGCGCGCCTTGAGGTCGGCGACGACCGTCTCGACCGCGAGGTCGATGCCGCGCTTCAAATCCATCGGATTGAGGCCGGCGGCCACCGCCTTGGCGCCCTCGCGCACGATCGCCTGGGCCAGCACTGTCGCGGTGGTGGTGCCGTCGCCGGCCTGGTCGCTGGTCCTGGAGGCGACCTCCTTGACCATCTGCGCGCCCATGTTCTCGAACTTGTCGGCGAGCTCGATCTCCTTGGCGACGGTGACGCCGTCCTTGGTGATGCGCGGCGCGCCGAACGATTTATCGAGAACGACGTTGCGGCCCTTGGGACCGAGCGTCACCTTGACCGCATTGGCAAGGATGTCGACGCCGCGGAGCATCCGCTCCCGCGCATCGGTACTAAATCTTACTTCTTTGGCAGCCATTTTCGTATTCCTTTACGCGGCCTTGCGGACAGCCGACTGGTCGATGATCCCCATGACGTCGGACTCTTTCATGATGATCAGATCTTCGCCGTCGAGCTTGACCTCGGTGCCCGACCACTTGCCGAACAGCACCCGGTCGCCCGCCTTCACATCCAGCGGCTGCAGCTTGCCGTCGTCGCCGCGGGCACCCGGGCCCACCGCTACCACCTCACCTTCCATCGGCTTTTCCTTCGCCGTGTCGGGGATGATGATACCGCCGGCACTCTTCTCCTCCGCCTCCACGCGCCGGATCAGCACGCGGTCATGCAACGGACGGAATCCCATTTAGACCTCCTCGCACGCTCTCAATGTTTGGTTGGCACTCTCTACCCGAGAGTGCTGCTGAGATAGAAGGGTCGCGGCCGCTTGTCAAGCCAAACCCCGAACAGGGCGGCCGGCTCGTCGCCCTACGCGCGTCTGCCGTAACATGGCCACGGCCAAGCTTTTGACAACGGCATAGCCGCGGCGCACTCTCGCCGCGTTATAATGATCGATCCGCCATTGACGAGCCGGAAACATGCCGCAAACCATGGATTGGGAAATACCGAGCGAGTTCCAGCCGAAGGCCGCGGACTTCGAGTTCGATCTGGACCGCACGCTCTCGGCCGTGCTCGGGCTGCAGGCGACGGTCCCGCAGGATGCCTTCACCGCCGGGACGCTCGGCACCGAACGCGCCGGCAGCGCCGTGCTGATCCGCAAGGACGGGTTGGTGCTGACGATCGGCTATCTGATCACCGAAGCGGAGTCGATCTGGCTGACCTCGAGCCTTGGCGGCGCGGTCCCTGGGCACGTCTTGGGCTATGACCCGGAGACCGGGCTCGGGCTCGTGCAAGCCCTCGGCCGCCTGAGCATCCCGCCCATTGAAATCGGCGCGAAAATGCGGGTTGGGGCCGGCGATCACGCCATCCTTGCCGCCGAGGGCGGGCGCCGGCATGCCGTCGCGGCGACGATCGTCGCCCGTCAGGAATTCGCCGGCTACTGGGAATATTTGCTCGACCGCGCGATATTCACCGCGCCGGCCCACCCGTTCTGGGGTGGTGCCGCACTGATCGCGAGCGACGGCAGCCTCATAGGCATCGGCTCGTTGCATGTCCAGCATTCCAACGGCCGCGAGCTGCGTCGCGACGTCAACATGGTGGTGCCGATCGATCTGTTGCCACCGATCCTCGACGATTTGTTGACCTATGGCCGCCCCAACCGGCCGGCGCGGCCCTGGCTCGGCCTTTACGCCACGGAGATCGAGGACGCCATCGTCGTCGCGGGGTTGTCCGAGCGCGGGCCGGCGAGCAAGACCGGGCTCAAGCCCGGCGATCGCATCCTTGCGGTGCGCGACGAGCCGATATCGAGCCTCGCCTCGTTCTGGCGCCGGGTGTGGGCAAGCGGCCCGGCCGGCAGCGAGGTGGTTCTGCAGGTGGTTCGCGACAAGGAAACCATGAAGGTGCGCATCCCCTCGGCCGACCGTTCCCGGTTGCTGAAGGCACCCAGACTGCACTGATTTGTCAACAATCCGTAGGGTGGGTGAGCGCAGCGTAACCCACCAGGGCGTTAATGGCGGGTTTCGCTGCGCTCCACCCGCCCTACGATCTCTTACGGTACCAGCGCAGCGCAGGCCGCCGGCAGGTCCGAAACCCGCAATGGTCGCTCGGGCGGCGCTGGCTTTGGATGCTTCGCCTCCGGGGTGAACCACCAGTCGAGTTCCGCGCCGCAGCCATCGCCCGGGGGCGGAGCGGGCTGATCGAGGCACTCGGGTTCGCCTTGAGGGCATCGCAGGCGCAGATGGAAATGATCGTCGTGTCCCCACCATGGGCGAATGCGCCGCAGCCAATCGCGATCCGCTCCGGCTTCGGGGCAGAGCGCGCGCTTGATCGCAGGATTGACGAAAATGCGCGCCACCGCGGCGCCGCGCACCGCAGTTTCGAGGAGCTTGCGGTGCTGCGGCCGCCAGGATGCCGGGTCGACATCATCGCCGTTCGCCGCGACCAATTTGGTCGCCAACATTTGGTCGCGCTCGGCTGCGTTTAGCCGGCGATCCGGCATCGGCGTCAGCCACAGATCGGCGTCGAGCCCGATCTGGTGCGAGGCATGGCCGGTCAATGTCGGCCCGCCGCGCGGCTGCCCGATATCGCCGACCAGCAGACC
>JBGPTQ010000392.1:0-3033 GCA_041490725.1 Allostellaceae bacterium
ACCGCTCCCCGCCTTTGTGGGGGGTGTGGGTGGGGCGGGCCCCGTTGGGGTGGGTGGGGGTGGGGGCCCTCGGCCAGCGCACTGGAATCCCCCACCTCACCCCGACCCTCTCCGCCCCCGGGGGCGGAGAGGGAGATACTATTCGTCTCCTGCGGCTCCAGGGTGCAGTCCCATTCGCTGAAATTGACATCGACCGGGCGCACCAGGACGCCGTGCTCCTTCGCGTCGCGGACGATCTGCGCCGGTGCGTAGAACCCCATCGGCTGGCTGTTCAAGAGGGCGCAGGCGAAGACATCGGGGTAGCAGCACTTGATCCAGGCCGAGACATAGACGAGCAGGGCAAAGCTCGCGGCGTGGCTTTCAGGGAAGCCATAGGTGCCGAACCCCTCGATCTGGTCGAAGCAGCGGGTCGCGAAATCCGATGCATAGCCGCGCGCCGCCATGCCCCGGATGAACTTGTCGCGGAACAGGTGGACCTCGCCGTTGCGCTTGAAGGTCGCCATCGCGCGGCGCAGCCGGTCGGCCTCCTCGGGCGGGAACCCGGCGCCGACGATCGCGATCTTCATCGCCTGTTCCTGGAAGAGCGGCACGCCCAATGTCTTGCCGAGCACCTGGCGCAACGCTTCGGACGGGTATTCGACTGCCTCCTTGCCCGAGCGCCGGCGCAGATAGGGATGCACCATGTCGCCCTGGATCGGCCCGGGGCGGACGATCGCGACCTCGATCACGAGGTCGTAGAATTCCCGGGGCTTGAGCCGCGGCAGCATCGTCATCTGGGCGCGGCTCTCGACCTGGAAGACACCCAATGAATCGGCCCGGCTCAGCATTTCATAGACGGCCGGCTCCTCGGCCGGGACCGTCGCGAGATCGTAGGTCAGGCCGTAATGCTGCTCGATCAGGGCAAAGGCGCGGCGGATACAGGTCAGCATGCCGAGCGCCAATATGTCGATCTTCAAGATGCCGAGCGTGTCGAGATCGTCCTTGTCCCATTCGATCAAGGTGCGGTCGTCCATCGCCGCGTTCTCGATCGGCACCAGCTCGGACAACGGCCCGCGGGTAATGACAAAGCCGCCGACATGCTGCGAGAGATGGCGGGGAAAGCCGATCAGCTCGCCGGCGAGGTCGAGCGCCTGGCGCAGGCTGCGGTCCGCGGGGTCGAGCCCGGCTTCGCACACCCGCCGGTCGGCGATCGCCCCATTTTCTTGATTAGCTGGGCTCGACCAGCCCCACACGATGCCGGCGAGCGCGGCGACGACATCGCCCGAGAGGCCCAGCGCCTTGCCGACCTCGCGGATCGCGCTGCGGGCGCGGTAGCAGATCACCGTCGCGGCGAGGCCGGCGCGGTCGCGGCCGTATTTCTCGTAGATGTACTGGATGACCTCCTCGCGCCGCTCATGCTCGAAATCGACGTCGATGTCGGGCGGCTCGCCCCGCGCGGCGCTGATGAAGCGCTCGAATAGGACGTCGATGCGGGCGGGATCGACCGCGGTGATGCCGAGGCAATAGCACACGACCGAATTGGCCGCCGAGCCGCGCCCCTGGCACAGGATGCCGCGGCTTCGGGCGAACGCGACGATGTCGTGCACGGTCAGGAAATAGCGGGCGTAATCGAGCCGCTCGATCAGCGCCAGCTCGTGTTCGAGCAAATCGCGGATCCTGTCGGGAACGCCGCTTTTGGCGTCATTCCCGCGAAAGCGGGAATCCAGAACTCCAAGACTGGTCGCTTGCCCCTGGCCCCCCGCTTCCGCGGGGGTGACGGAGGAGTGATTTGATGCGGCTGGGCAATGCAGCGGAAAACGCTCGGCGGCGCCTTCCCAGGCGAGTGCGGCGAGGCGCTGCTGCGGCGTCATGCCGTCGGGGACCGGCTCTTCGGGGTATTCGTAGCGCAATTCGTCGAGGCTGAACCGGCAGCGCCGGGCGATCTCCAGGCTGCACGCCAGCGCGTCCTCGTAGCCGCGGAAGAGGCGCGCCATCTCGGCAGCCGGTTTCAGATGGCGCTCGGCATGGGCGGCGAGGCGAAACCCGGCCTGGTGAAGCGTGCAATGCTCGCGGATGCAGGTCAGCACATCCTGCAACGGGCGCCGCTCGGGGATGTGGTAGAGCACATCGCCCATCGCGACGAGCGGCAGCCCGGTCTTGTCGGCGATCGCGGCGAGCCGGGCGAGGCGGCTTGCATCGTCGCCGCGATAGAGATGATGCGCGGCGAGATAGGCGCAGCCGGCAAAATCCGCCGCGACCCGCTTTGCAAGTGAAAGATGGGAGGCAAATGCCGCCGGGTCGCCCTCATCCGGCGGCAGCATGACGACGACCTGTCCGGCGCCATGTGTCACGATATCGGCATAGACGAGATGGCATTCGCCCTTGGGCGCCCGCCGCTTGCCCAGGGTCAGGAGGCGCGCGAGGCGGCCATAGGCGGCGCGGTCTTGCGGGTAGACGAGGAGGCTCGTGCCGTCGCCAAGGTCGAGCCGAACGCCAACGACGAGGCGGATCCCGGCTGACTTCGCCGCCTGATGGGCGCGCACCAGCCCGGCGACGCTGTTCCGATCGGTGATCGCGATCGCCTTGTGGCCGAGCGCCGCCGCGGTCCTCACCAGCTCGTCGGGGTGCGAGGCGCCGCGCAGGAACGAGAAATTGCTGGTGACCTGCAGCTCGGCGTAGTTCATGACGTCAGGCAAAGAGGCCATGGACGAACCAGCGCGGTGGCGGGTCGCCGGGCAGCCCGATGCGGAACAGCCAGAAGCGCCGCCCCTCCGAATCCTCGACCCGGTAGTAATCGCGAATGGCGTCCGTCGCCATTGAGCCGTCGTCGGTCCACCACTCCTCGGCGATGCGCTCGGGACCGTCGGCGCGATGCACCCGATGCGGGCGGCGCCGCCAGGTAAACAGAAAGGGCGGGTCGTCGGGCAACAGCCAGGACGCCGAGATCGGCTCGGGCGGCGCGAACAGCCGGACGGGGCGAGGGGGTTTATGGGAGTGGCCCCCCCCCACCCCCACCCACAACCCCCCCCCGGGGGGGGGGGGGGGGGTAGAGTG
>JBGPTQ010000393.1:0-3030 GCA_041490725.1 Allostellaceae bacterium
ACCCCAATTTTCACCAGGCGATCTTCGAGGCGGAACGGCCGGGCATGTCGGCCGGGACAGTCATCGAGGTGCTGCAGCCCGGCTATGTGCTGCACGACCGGCTGTTGCGCCCGGCCATGGTCGGCGTCGCCAAGGCCGGCGACGGGTGACCGCCGCAACGGAGCGAGGGGACTAGGGCGCCGCCTGATCAGGGGCTGGGTCGGGCATCCGGGTGCCGCAGCGACAGCGCGCGCTCGAGCCGGGCGAACAGCATGTCGGTCAGGATCGCGAACAGCGCCACCAGCACCGCCCCCTCGATGACAAAGGGCAGCTTGTTGGCGGCGAGCCCGTCGAAGATCGGCGTGCCGAGGGTTAAGGCGCCGACCGTCGAGCCGATCGTCGCGGTGCCGATCGCGATCGTCACCGATACCCTGACGCCCGCCAGGATCGCCGGCGCAGCGAGCGGCAATTCGACATCGCGCAGAACCTGCCAGGCCGCCAGCCCCATGCCTTGCGCCGCGTCCTTCACCGCAGCGGGAACCCCTTCGAGACCGGCAATCGCGTTCTCGACGACCGGCAGAAGACCGTAAAGAAACAGCGCGACGATGGTCGGAAGCGGCCCGAAGCCGAGCGCCGGGACCGAGAGCGCCAGCACCGCCGCCGGCGGAAAGGTCTGCCCGATGGTCGCGAGCGCGTTGACGATCGGCCGGAAATCGCGTCCCGCCGGGCGGGTCGCGAAGACGGCGAGAGCGATTCCGAGAAATGTCGCGGCGAGGCTCGCCAGCGCGACCAGCCCGGCATGCGACAGCCACAGGGCAACAAAGCTGTCGCGCGCAAAGACCGGCGGGTCGACCTCCGGAAACGCCCAGTGAAACACCGGATGCAGCTCTGGCATGCCCACCAAAAGCGCGGCGAACAACACCGCGACCCACAGCACCGGGCTCGCGATGAAGGGCAAGGAGGCAGTTGCTCGTTGCAGTGTCATTCGCCAGCAATCTTCGGCCGATCGGCGAAGGGCCAAGCAAGCGCGGCAAGCCCCTCTCCCGCAATGCGGGAGAGGGTTTTCTTACCGAGAATCACCGTACCAAATCGGCGAGCGTGATGGCCCCGAGCGGGCGGCCATCATCGTCGACGACCGGCAGGCGGTCGGTATGACGCGCTGCCATCGCCGCGAGCGCGTCGCGCAGCGATGCGTCCTTCGGCAGCGGCTCGCCTTCGGCCGTTTCTCCTGGATGCATCCGCTCGGCGACCGTGCGCAACGACAAGAGCTTGAGGCCGCTCGCCTCGCCGCCGACGAACTCGGCCACGAACCCGCTCGCCGGATGTTCGAGGAGGTCGAGCGGGGTTCCCCATTGCACGAGCCGGCCGCGCTCGAGGATGGCGATGTCAGTCGCCAGAAGCAGCGCCTCTTCGATGTCGTGGGTCACGAACACAATTGTCTTTTTGGTCGCCTGCTGGATGCGGAGGATCTCGCCCTGCAGAGCCCGGCGGGTGACCGGGTCGACCGCGGCGAAGGGCTCATCCATCAACAAAAGCTCGGGGTCGGCGGCCAGCGCGCGGGCGACGCCGACGCGCTGCTGCTCGCCGCCCGACAGCTGATGCGGGTATTTCGAGCGGTAAGTCGCGGGATCGAGGCGCAACAGCTCCAACAGCTCGGTCACCCGGTCGCGCACCCGCGCTCGCGGCCAGTTCAAGAGGCGCGGTACGGTGGCGATGTTGTCTTCGACCCGCCAATGCGGAAAGAGGCCAATCGACTGGATCGCATAGCCGATCCGCCGCCGCAGCGCCTCGGGCGGCACAAGGCGCACATCCTCGCCGCCGACCCGGATCATGCCGGAATCGTACGCAACCAGCCGGTTGATCATGCGCAAGCTCGTCGATTTGCCGCAGCCCGAGGGCCCGAGCAGCACGCAAAACGCTCCTTCGGGGACGGTCAGCGACAGCTCATCGACGACCGGGTGGCCGTCATAGGCTTTGCTGACCCGCTGGATCTCGATCATTGCATGAGCCGGCGCGAGGCTAGCGCGGACAGCATCTGCAACAGGAAATCGGCGGCGAGCGCCAAGAGGATCGCCGGCAACGCCCCGAGCAATACGAGATCGGCGGCGTATTGGCCGAGCCCCTCGAAGACGAAGCTGCCGAGGCCGCCGGCGCCGATCAGCGCGGCGACGACGGCGAGCCCCACTGCCTGCACCGTGACGATGCGCAGCCCGGCAAGGAGCAAGGGCAGCGCCAGCGGCAGCTCGACACGCCGGAACAGCTGATGCCGCATCATCCCCATGCCGCGCGCGGCATCAATGACCGCCGGGTCGACCCCGGCAATGCCCGCCACGCTGTTCCGCACAATCGGCAACAGCGCGTAGAGGATCAGCGCGATGATCGCCGGCGCCGGGCCGATGCCGCCGACCCCGAGTGCGGCGACGGCGGGCAGCGCGTTCGCGAGCGCCGACAAGGGTACGATCAAGAGCCCGAACAGCGCGACCGACGGGATGGTCTGCAACAGGTTCAGCACGGCGAAAAGCGGTTCCTGAACGCGCGGACGCCGCACCGCGGCGACCCCGAGCGGAAAGCCGATCAGCACCGCCGGCCCGACCGCGGCAGCGACGAGGACGACGTGGCGAACCAGCGCCGTCGCAAACAGATCATGGCGCGTCTGATATTCGCGGGCGAGCGACAGCGCGTCGAAGAGGCCGGCGTGCGCCATCGCGGCGATCGTCAAGGCGAGCACTGCGATGACCGTAAACCGCTCGCCCAGACCGGCGCCGGCGCGTTGCAGCGCGTCGACGAGCGCCAAAGCGGATGTACCGAGAAGGATCCAAAACCCGGCACCGAGCGAGATCCGGGTGAGGGCAGGGGCGCCGGCGGCGAGCGCTGCCGCCGCCTGTCCAGAAGCAGCGAGCACGAGGAGGAAGAGCCCGCCGGCCAATATCGTCGCCGCGCGCTGGAGCGCGCGAGCCGGCGGCACGAGCGAGGTCAGCAGCAAGACCACCGCGATGATCGCGATCGCGGCGCCGAGGCGCCTATCCGCGGCCGCGAACAGCCCGATCGGAT
>JBGPTQ010000394.1:0-3025 GCA_041490725.1 Allostellaceae bacterium
AGCATTCGCCCTCTACGCCCTTCAGGGGGGAGAGGGAGGGACCCATTGCGAAGCGATGGGAGGGTGAGGTGGGTGTCGGCCACCGCTCTGGAATCCCCCACCACACCCCAACCCACTCCGCCCCCAAGGGCGGAGAGGGAGTCGTCAGCGCCTTACTTTTTTGCTGCCAAGAGGTCGCGGATGCCGCGCAGCGCGAGGTCGTAGCCGGCGACGCTGAAACCGGCGACGACGCCCTGGCTGACGGCGGCCGTCTGCGAGGCCGGACCGCGCCGGATCGGGTTCGAGATATGCACCTCGATCGTCGGAAACTTGACCTGCGCAATCGCCGCGACCAGCGCCGGGTAGCCGGAGCCGAAGGCCGCCGGGTTGAAGATCGCCGCATCGAAGCCGCGATCGCTCGCCTCGTACAGCTTGTTGACGATGTCGCCTTCGATGTTGGAATGAAAGATCTCGACCTCGAGGCCGAGCTCCTTGGCGTAGCCGCGGATGCGCTCATCGTATTGCGGCAAGGTCATGGTACCGAAGATCTCGGTCTGCACCTTCCCCCGCATGTTCATCCCGGCGCCGTGAATGACGAGAATTCGGGGCATGACGCTCTCCTGGCGATAGCTGGCGATGACTTCGTCGACACGTTACGGGAAGCGTTCGCGCGGTGACAAGGAGCGACAGCCGCTATAGCAGCTATGTCGCGCTTTGCCCGATCTGCCGCGCGGCGGCCTCGGCGGCGCGCAGGCCGAACACGCAGGCCTTGATCAGGCCGCCGACATAGCCGAGGGCGCCGCCGCCTTCGAGCCCGCCGGTACAGCCCCCGGCGGCGTAAAGCCCGTCGATCACCGAACCGCCAGGGGAGCCCCCGGGGGAGCTGACGGCGCGGCGAACGCGGCCATGCCCGTCGATCGCGATCCCGCCCATCGTGTTGGTGATGCCCGGGCAGATCGGGATCGCGAAGAACGACGCGGTCTCGATCGGCTGGGGAGTGCCGCTTTTCGATGAGCGCGGCGGCGATAGCGCCGCGGCATTGCCGCCGCGGATTGCTTCATTGTATGCCGCGACGGTGTCGAACAGGGCCCTGGGGTCGAGGCCGGCGGTGCGCGCCAGCGCATCGATCGTGTCGGCCCGGTGGAGCGTGCCGCCGCCCTTTTCGAGCTGCGGGTTGGGCGGGATCTGCGCGGCGCGGCCGGCGCTCTCCCAGATCGCCGCATCGCACACCACCGTCGCACAGAGCGGGTCGTCGCGCCGGGCGAGATCGTTGGTGATCGAGATGCCGCCGAGACCCTCATCGAGCAGGCGCCGTCCGCCGCCGTCGACGACGATGGCCGCAGTCGCGACCGCATCGATCTGCGGATAGGGCCACAGCCCCTCGTTGCTCATCGCATCGCGGCTCAACAAATGGCCGTAGAACCGGTCCAGCCGCGTCAAGGCCGCGCCGGCCGCTTGTGCCATGCGCAGCCCATCGCCGACCGCGGTGCCGGCATGGCGTTGCAGCACCCGCTCGGGCCGTGGCCCGATATGGCGTCGGAATAGCTCCGGATCGCCGGGAAACCCGCCATCCGCGATGACGGTGGCGCGGGCAGATATGGGAAAATCTTCGCCGTCGCGCCGCGCCAAGACCCCCGCGCAACGGCTACCGAGCATGCGCAGCGTGGCGGCGCGGGTTCCCAGAAACATCCGTCCCTGGAACTCTTCGAGCCGCTTTTTCAAGAGCGTGATCATCAGATCCGGCCCGCGCCCTTGCCAGTCCTGGCCAGCCACCGCCGCGCGCGGGGGCGCCAGCGTCCAGCGATGCCAGCTGATCGGGCTGGCGCTGGTATAGCGGGCGCCCTGCGCGGCCAGCCAATCGATGGTACGGGCACAATCTTCGGCGATCGCCGCGGCGAGCTCGGGCTCGGCTTCGCCGCCGGTGGCGCGCTCGATCGCGCCGACCAGCTCGCTCGGCGCAAGCTTCACGTCGTGGTAGGAGACATGAAAGATCCCGCCGGCCCAGCGCGAGCTGCACAGGTAGCGCTCGTCCGTCCCTTGTTCGAGGATTGCGGTGCGCAGCCCCAGCTCGGCGCCGCGCAGCGCGGCAACCAGCCCGGCAAAGCCGCCGCCGATCGAGACCAGATCAAATTCCGGGAGGTCGCTCATTGCCCATCCTTGTCGGCGCGTGGATTCTCGGGCCGGAAATGCAAGCGGTACACATGACAGATTTGCGACATTGCCGTATCTTTGTGCACTCGCGGTTCGCCTATTACAGGATTTTGCGGGATTATCTTCAATGGCCGTCTCGATCCGCCAGATTCGCCCGGCCTGAAGGATTGCTTGTCCAGAGCTGAACGGGAGTTGGATACGTTATTGCACTGCCCGAAGGGCTCTCACCCCAACCCTCTCGCCGCCCGCGGGAAGAGGGAGTGTGCGGCGCCGCCGCCGGCGGGTGAGGGGCTGCCCGCCGGGATGATGCTGCGAGGGGAGCGGCGGCGGTGAGAGGAGAGGCGTTCGCCCCGGTCCCCAACCGCGGCATGATCACGATCTCGATCATGCTGGCGAACATCATGCAGGGCGTCGACAACACGATCCTCAATGTCGCCCTGCCGCACATCCAGGGAAGCCTGTCGGCCTCGCTCGACCAGATCGCCTGGGCGTTGACCTCCTATATCGTCTGCGCCGCGATCATGATGCCGCTGACCGGCTGGCTCGCCGGCCGGTTCGGCATCAAATATATCTTTCTGGTCTCGGTCATCGGCTTCACGCTCGCCTCGGCGCTGTGCGGCGCCGCCGGGAGCCTCGGCGAGCTCGTGCTCTTTCGTGCCCTGCAGGGCGTGGCGGGGGCCGGGCTGATCCCGCTGTCGCAGGCGACGCTCTTGCAGATCAACCCGCCGGAGCGCCACGGGCATGCCATGGCGGTGTTCGGCATCGGCACCATCCTCGGGCCGATCATGGGGCCGGCGATCGGCGGCTGGGTGACCGAGGATTTCAGCTGGCGCTGGATCTTCTACATCAACCTGCCGGTCGGCGTGCTGTGCACGCTGGGCATCCTGATTTTCAT
>JBGPTQ010000395.1:0-3013 GCA_041490725.1 Allostellaceae bacterium
CTTCGATCGAGGCGGCGCAGCACATCGCGAGCTTCCGCGCCTACCTCGACCATCATCCGCAGCTGCGGCCAGTGCTCGAATGGGCGGCAAGCTGGCTCGAGACGCATTTGCCGAAGCCCGCCGCGCCGGTGCTGTGCCATCGCGACTTTCGCACCGGCAACTACATGCTGGATATCGGCCCCGGGGGGGCCGAGCTCACCGGCATTCTCGATTGGGAATTCGCCGGCTGGGGCGACCCGGACGAGGATATCGGCTGGTTCTGCTGCAAGGGCTGGCGCTTTGCCCGGCTCGACCGCGAGGCCGGCGGCATCGCCGAGCGCGCGGTGTTTTATCGAGCCTACGAAGCCGCCTCGGGCCGCCATCTCGACTCGGCTCGGGTGCGCTTCTGGGAGGTGCTGGCGAATGTGCGCTGGGCGGTGATCGCCTTGCAGCAGAGCGATCGCTATCTCCTCGGCGGCGCACGCGACCTCAGCACCGCGATCATCGGGCGGCGCGCCACCGAATGCGAGCTGGAGCTGCTGATGCTGCTCGACCCGGGCGGCGCACCCTCTGAGCTTTGCCACCATGCGTGACCTACCGAGCGGCACCGCGCTGTTGGCGCTCGGGCGCGAGAAGCTGCTCGACGAGCTGCTGCCATTGGCGCCGCCGGAGCGCCACCGCGAGCTGCGCCTAATCGCCACCGCGATGGCGATCGCCGAGCGCGAAGCCATCGCAGGCGATGCGCCGGCGCACGATATTCTGGGGCGGTTGGGGAGATTTTACGAAAGTTCGGTAGGGGTCGCCGATGTTGCAGCTGCCCCTCACCCCGGCCCTCTCCCCGCAAGCGGGGAGAGGGAGGGACCCATCGCTCAGCGATGGGAGGGTGAGGGGCTGTTGGCGGCGGAGAGCCGGCTTCTGCGCCGTTTCGCGGCCGATCTGCGCGCCGGAGCCTTCGACGTATGCGAAACGCGCGGGCGGGCCGCGCGTGCGATACAATGGCGGTTGACCATTATGAAGCTGCGCGAGGGAAACCCGCAATTCCTCGCCGAGAACGGTTTCGGAGAATAGAGAAATTGCCCCAATCGAGCGTCCGCGAAGCCATCGACGCCTTCTCCCACGGCGAGATCGTCGTCGTCACCGATGATGACGACCGCGAAAACGAGGGCGATCTGATCGTCGCCGCGGTGCATGCGACCCCCGAGAAGATGGCGTTCATCATCCGCCATACCTGCGGCATCGTCTGCGCGCCGATCACCGGGGAAATTGCCCGTCGGCTCCATCTCGCGCCGATGGTCGCCGACAGCGACGCGATTCACGGCACCGCCTTCACGATCTCGGTCGATTACCGTCACGGTACGTCCACCGGCATTTCCGCCGAAGACCGCACCGCCACGATCCGGGCGCTGGCCAACGGCAATTCCGGGCGCGCCGATTTTGTCCGGCCCGGCCATGTCTTTCCGCTGATCGCCCGCGATGGCGGCGTCTTGATGCGCTCGGGCCACACCGAGGCGGCGCTCGACCTCTGCCGCCTCGCCGCGCTCGAGCCGATTGCGGCAATCTGCGAGCTGGTCAATGACGACGGCTCGGTGATGCGCGGGCCCCAAGTCGCCACCTTTGCCAAAAAACACGCGCTGAAGCGCATCTCGGTCGCCGATTTGATCGCCTATCGGCAGGCGCGCGAGAAGCTCGTGACCCGGGTCGCCGAGTTCAAGATCGAGACCGAGGCCGGCGAGTTCATGGGCTATGCCTATGTCACCCCGTTCGACAAGGTGCACCATTACGCCTTCGTCTATGGCGAGATCGGCGACGGGCGCAGCGTGCCGACCCGGCTGCACCGCGCCAATGTCGTCGAGGACGTGTTCGGCGGCGCCAAGGCGATCCATGCCGCGCTGAGCCGGTTCAGGAAGGCCGGGCGCGGCGTCTTGGTCTACCTGCGCGACGGCGCCTCGGGCGTGCCGACGACCGCGATCGCCGAGCACATCAGCGCTTCCGAGCTCGAACGCAGCCGGCAATGGCGCGAGGTTGGGCTCGGCGCCCAGATCCTGCGCGATCTCAATATCTCCTCGATCCGGCTCTATGCCACCCGCTCGCGCACCTATGTCGGGCTCGCCGGGTTCGGCATCGAGATCGAGTCGACCGAGCCGCTGGAGGAGGCATCAAGCCACCGGCTGATCGTCAAGGAGAGCCGGCCGCGCAGCGCCGCCGATTGTTGATTGGATAGAAGCTGGGGAGAGCCGAAGGCCGTGATCCATGCGGCAATCGTCGGACTGGGCCGCTGGGGCCAGACGCTGGTCACTTCGGTGCAGGGGAAGAGCGAGCGCTTGCGCTTCACAGTGGCGGTCAGCCGCGATCCGGCGCGGGTGCGCGAGTTTGCCGCGACGCATCAGCTGCAAATCCTCGGCGGCCTCGATGCGGCGCTGGCCGATTCCGGTATCGACGCGGTCGTGCTGGCGACGCCGCATTCGCAGCACGCCGACCAGATCGTCGCCGCGGCCGCCGCCGGCAAGGCGGTATTCTGCGAGAAGCCGTTGACCCTGACCCGGGCGGAGGCGCTGCGCGCCACGACGGCCTGCCAGAAGGCGGGAGTGGTGTTGGGGGTCGGCACCGACAAGCGCTTCTTTCCGGCAATGCAGGAACTCGCCCGCCTCGTCGCCGCAGGGGAACTCGGCCGGATCCTCCATATCGAAGGCAATTTTAGCAACGAGATCTACTTTGTATCGCGCTGGCGCGATTCGTCGGACGAGTCGCCGGCCGGCGGCATGACCAGCACCGGCATTCACGCGCTCGATGCAATGATCCGCATGGCCGGGCCGGTACGCCGAGTGCAGGCGCAGCTCTTGGCGCATCAGCCCCCGCCCGACCCGCTCGACACAATCTCGGCCTTGCTCGAGTTCCGCTCGGGGATCAGCGGCGTCTTGACCGCGGTGCGCTGTACCCCGATTTTCTGGCGGGTCCACGTCTTCGGCAAAGACGGATCGGCCGAGGCGCTCGGCCGCACCGAGCTGGTGCTGCGCAGAAACCGCAGCGAGCCGCA
>JBGPTQ010000396.1:0-3012 GCA_041490725.1 Allostellaceae bacterium
CGGTCCCAGACCTGGACCGTGATCATGCGCGGCTCCGGCACGTTGACGCTGGCCACCTGATTGAGCGGCACCGTGCCGCCATAGGCGCTGACCATGATGGGCTCCAACAGGCTGACCGAGGCGCGGCCGGTGCGCAGCCCGCCAAACTCCTTGTGCAATACCTCGCTCGCGCCATCCATACGGCGGCGGAGGTCGTTCAGCAATTCGTCTTGCGCCATGGCATGCGGTTCCCTCGCGCTTCTCGCTCCCCTACCCCACCCGCAGGGTGGAGGCTGATGATAGGTCCTCGATGATCGTGTATCGCCCCTTTCCCTGCACGACCTGCGCGAACCCGCGGTTCTCGAAAATCGAGAAGACCAGGATCGGGATCCGGTTTTCCCGCGCCAGCGAGATCGCCGACGCATCCATCACCTGCAGGTCGCGCGCCAACACCTCGCGGTAATCGAGCCGCTCGAACCGCTGCGCCCCGGGCACAAGGTGCGGGTCGGCATCATAGACGCCATCGACCTTGGTCGCCTTCAAGAGGGCGTCGCACCCCATTTCCGATGCGCGCAGCGCCGCCGCCGTATCGGTCGTGAAGAACGGATTGCCCGTCCCGGCGGCGAAGATCACCACCCGGCCCTTCTCCAGGTGGCGCACCGCCCGCCGGCGGATATAGGGTTCGCACACCGCCTGCATCGAAATCGCCGACTGCACCCGGGTGGCGATGAGGCGGCGCTCGAGCTCGTTCTGCATCGCCAGCGAATTAATGACAGTCGCCAGCATGCCCATGCAGTCGGCCGAGGCGCGCTCCATGCCGACCGCCGCGCCCGATAGCCCGCGGAAGATATTGCCGCCGCCGATCACCAGGCACAGCTCGACGCCCAGATCGTGGACCGATTCGATCTCGGCGGCGATGCGCGCGACCATCGCCGGGTCGAGGCCGTAATCGCGCTCGCCCATCAGCGCCTCGCCAGACACTTTGAGAAGGACGCGGCGATATTTGAGATCGGCTGGCATGCGTCCTTGGCCCATCCGGCTGCGATACCCGTCCTGTGGATGGCCCGCAGACTACACCAAACCGCACGCGGCGGGGCCATCCGATTTGGCGCGGTTCACGTCCTCTCATCATCATTACCGCGCAAGCGCGCTTTCGCGGGCATGCCGGGACGACAGCGCTGACTCGGCTCAGTTCTTGAGCTGGGCGCCGACCTCGGCGGCGAAATCGGAGGGCGGGCGCTCGATGCCCTCGCCAAGCGCGAAGCGAACAAATGCGGATACCCGGATCGGCGCGCCCGCTTCCTTGGCGGCCGCTTCGATGACCTTGCCGATCCGGCTTTCGCCGTCGATCACGAAGATCTGCTCCAACAGCACGACCTCTTCGTAGAATTTGCGCAGCCGGCCTTCGACCATGCGCTCGACGATCGCCTCCGCCTTGCCGCTGCCTGCCGCCTGCTCGCGCAGCACCGCCCGTTCGCGCTCGAGCGCCGCCGCCGGCACTGCGGCGATGTCGAGGTAGAGCGGATTGGCGGCCGCGACATGCATCGCCAACTGGCGTCCGAGCCCGGCGAGCGCGTCGGCCCCGGCATCGGATTCGAGCGCAACCAAGACGGCGATCTTGCCGAGACCCGGCGCCAGGGAATTATGGACGTACGAGGCGACGACCCCGCGCTTGACGGCGAGCCGCTGCGCGCGGCGCAGCACCAGATTTTCGCCGATTCGCGCGACCAGCTCGGTCAGCTCGCCGGCCACCGTGCGGCCGGTTCCGGGATAGGGCGCCTCCTTCAGGGCGTCGACATCGCCGGTTGCCCCGACCGCGAGCGCGCCGACAGTGCGCACAAAAGCCTGGAACAGCTCGTTGCGCGCGACGAAATCGGTCTCGGAATTGACCTCGACTGCGGCCCCGGCGAGGCCGCGCGTGGCGACCCCGACGAGCCCTTCCGCGGCGACCCGCCCGGACTTTTTTGCCGCGGCGGCGAGCCCCTTCTTGCGCAGCCAGTCGACCGCGGCCTCGATGTCGCCGCCGGTGTCGCCGAGCGCGCGCTTGCAATCCATCATCCCGGCGCCGGTCTTGTCGCGCAATTCCTTGACCAGCGCCGCGCTCACCTCGGCCATTCTTCGATCCTCTCCAATACCTGGCCCGCGCCGCTTATTCTGCCGCAGGAGTCGCTTCGGCTTTGGTCGCTTCGGCTTCGATCACTTCAGCTTCGGCTTCGGTCGTTTCGACTTCGGTCGCTTCGGCTTGGGCGATTTCGGTTGGGCTCTCGTCGCCGATCGGCTCCTCGTCGCTCTCGATCTGGGATGGAACCTCGGCCCGCGCTCCGATATCGACGCCGGAGGCGGCCAACTCGGCCTGCAGCCCATCGAGCACGGCGCTGGCGACCAGCTCGGAATACATATGAACCGCGCGCATCGCATCATCGTTCCCCGGGATCGGATAGGCGATCCCGTCCGGGGACGAGTTCGAATCGAGGATCGCGACGACCGGGATGCGCAGCGTATTCGCCTCAGCCACCGCGATCGCCTCCTTGTTCGTGTCGATCACGAACAGGATGTCGGGCAGCCCGCCCATCTCCTTGATCCCGCCGAGGGCGCGTTCGAGCTTGTCGCGGTCGCGCGTCAGCTCCAAGAGCTCGCGCTTGGTCAACCCGCTCTCTTCGGTGGTGATGCGCTCGTCGAGCTCGCGCAGCCGCTTGATCGATTGCGAGATCGTCTTGAAGTTGGTCAGCATGCCGCCGAGCCAGCGGTAATTCACATAATACTGGCCGCAGCGTTTGGCGGCGTCGGCGATCGCGTCCTGCGCCTGGCGCTTGGTGCCGACCAGCAGCACCCGCCCGCCGCCGGCGACGACCTCGCGGATCGCCTCGATCCCCTGCCGCAAGAGCGGCACGGTCTGTTCGAGGTCGATAATGTGGATGCCGTTGCGGATGCCGAAGATGTAGGGCGACATCTTCGGGTTCCAGCGCCGCGTGTGGTGGCCGAAATGGACGCCCGCTTCGAGGAGCTGGCGCATCGTGAATTCGGGCAATGCCA
>JBGPTQ010000397.1:0-2990 GCA_041490725.1 Allostellaceae bacterium
CGCGCGCCTGCGTGGCGCTTTTCGGGGACAGGCCGCGCGCCGCGTTGCCGTCCGCGGCCGTGCGGTCGGCCTCCCCGCCACCGGGGTCCGCCACATTCTCGGCGCGCCACAGCGCGATGCCGCCGGTCAGCCCGTCGCTGTTGGGGACGATCGTGACATCGGGCGGCAGGACGACATTGATCTGCTGGGCGTTGCCGCCGCCAATATAAAGGCGATCGAAGTTCACCAGCCGGCGCAGGATGTCGATGACCCGCGCGACCCGCTTGTTCCACTTCTTCTTGCCGGTTTTCGCAAACGCCGACCTGCCGAGATATTCGTCATAGGTCTTGTTGCCGCGCACCGGGTGATGAGCGAGTTCAAGATGCGGCATGATCTGCCCGTTATTAAAGATCGCGGTGCCGGCCCCGGTGCCGAGGGTCAGCACCATTTCGACGCCTTTGCCCGCAATCGCGCCAAAGCCCTGCACATCAGCATCGTTCATCACCCGCACCGGTTTGCCCCAGCGCTCGGCGAGCGCGGTTTGCAGATCGAAGCCGGCCCACAGTTCGGTCCCGAGATTGGGCGCGGTCAGCACGCGCCCGTCACGCACCGCGCCGGGGAACCCAACCGACACCCGGTCGAAACCGCCAAGCGCGACTGCCGCGGCATCGATCACCGCGGTGAGCGTCTGGGGGGCGACCGGCGGTGCCGGGGTGGGCTTGCGCACCCGTTTGCCGATCACCTGTCCGGTGGCGTCGAGCAATGCCAGCTTGATGCCGGTCCCGCCGATATCGACGGCAAGCGTGCGACGGTCGTCCACGGAAGGCCTCCCTCTTCGAGCGATACACGACGACGATAGCGCAGGCCGAACCTCGCGACCATTGTATCTCGGTTGCGCCCGGCGACAGCGCGCCAAGGGATCGCCCTATTTTTCTGATATGATTCCACGTCATGGTTGATCGAGGTCGAGCGGGTGTGATGCGGATCGGAGCGATCCTCGGCGGCTTGGTGGCGGCATTCGCGATCGCCGCAACGGCGCGCGCCGCCAGCCCGACCGCGCTCGCCGACCCGGTCGCAGCCCGGCTCGTCCCCGAGGCCGGCTCGGTCGTGCCGGGCGGGACGCTTTGGGTCGATCTGCATCTCGATATCGCCCCGGGGTGGCACATTTACTGGCGCAACCCCGGTGATTCGGGCCTGCCGACCGAGATCGCCTGGGATCTGCCGGCCGGGTTCAGCGCCGGCGAGGTCGCCTGGCCCGCCCCGGAACGCTTCGTCCTCGGCACGATCGGCAATTACGGGTACCACGGGTCGGCCGATCTGCTGGTGCCGATCGCCGCTCCCGCCCAGCTGGAACCCGGCGCTGCCGTGCACCTCGCAGCGAATGCCACCTGGCTCGTCTGCTCGGATATCTGCATCCCGGGCGAAGCAAAGCTGGCGCTCGACCTGCCGGTCGGCGCCGCCCCCCTGGCTGCCGATCCGTCGGCGGCGGCCCTCTTCGCCGCCGTGCGCGATCGCCTGCCGCAAACCGCCAAGTTCGCGACCCGCTTCGCCGCGTCGGGGCATGATCTGAGGCTGTTCGTTCCCGCCGCGGCGCTGGCCGGCATTGATCGCCCGACCGCGTCGTTTTTTCCGTTCGACGGCAATGTCGTCGATGCCGCCGCCGAGCCGAAAGAGGAGCGGCGCGCGGACGGTCTGGCTCTGGTGCTGGCGCGGGCGAGCGGCCCCGCGGCAACCCTGCCGGAGAGGCTCGACGGGGTGCTGGTGCTGCGCGGCACCGGCAGCGCCGGCCAGACCTATTCAGACCGGGCCTATTCGATCAGCGCGCCGCGCGCCGCGCCCAGGGACGCCATCGGGCCGCTCGACAGCGAGCCGGGTGTCGTGTGGTGGCAGGCGCTGGTGCTGGCGGCGCTCGGCGGCATCGCGCTCAATCTGATGCCATGCGTGTTCCCGGTGCTGTCATTGAAACTGCTCGGTCTCGCCGGGTCGGCCCACCGCGCCGAGCAGTGGCATCACGGGATCGCCTACGCCGCGGGTGTGATCCTCAGCTTCGCGCTGCTTGGCGGCGTGCTGTTGATGCTGCGTGCCGGCGGCGCCGCGATCGGCTGGGGCTTTCAGCTGCAATCGCCGGTGGTCGTCGGGCTGCTCGCCTATCTGCTGTTGGCGATGGGGCTGAGCCTGTCGGGGATCGCCGAGTTCGGCGCCGGGCTCTCCGGAATCGGCAACCGTTTGGCCGGCGGCGCGGGGCTGGCCGGAGCCTTCGCCACCGGAATCTTGGCGACGATCGTCGCGACCCCCTGCACCGCGCCCTTCATGGGCGCCGCGCTCGGCTTTGCGCTGATCGCGCCGGCGCCGGTGGCGCTCGCGATATTCGTGGCGCTCGGCGGCGGGCTCGCCCTGCCCTTCGTACTTGCCACTGCGATCCCGGGGGTCGCCCGGATGCTGCCGCGGCCGGGCGCCTGGATGGTGTGGTTCAAGCAGTTGCTGGCCTTCCCGCTTTACGGCACGGTCGCCTGGCTGATCTGGGTTCTGATCCAGGAGGTCGGGCCAGGCGGCACGCTCTCGGCCTTGCTCGGCCTTGTTATCGTCGGCTTTGCGGTATGGATTTACGGCCGCACCCGGTTCATCGGACCGAAGGGACGCCGCCTCGGCGCCGGCCTCGCCGCGATCGGCATCGCGGCGGCTGTGATCCTGGCGACGACGCTCGCGCCCGCGGACGCGCAGCTCGGCGAGGCGGCTGCCGCGCGCGGCAGCCTCGGCTACGAAAGGTTCAGCACGGCCCGGCTGGCCCAACTCGGCGCCGAACATCAACCCGTCTTTGTCAATCTGACCGCAGCGTGGTGCATCACCTGTCTGGTCAACGAGCACACCGCCCTCGCCGGCGCAGCGGTGCGCCGCGCCTTCGCCGAGCGCCATATCGTCGCGCTGAAAGGCGACTGGACGCGGCAGGATCCCGAAATTACCGCCTTCCTGCAACAATTCGGGCGCAGCGGCGTGCCGCTCTACCTGCTTTA
>JBGPTQ010000398.1:0-2977 GCA_041490725.1 Allostellaceae bacterium
GGATGTGCCGGGGAGAAGCGAAAATCTGCTGCTGATTCGCTGCAATGCGTAGGGTGGGTTGAGCAATGCGAAACCCACCGAGGCGAATTTTTCCTCGGGAAATCATGGGCTTCACTCTCGTTCAACGCGGCCCACACAACCGATGCGCGAGAGATCTGCTGCCAATTTCTTGCAGATGCAGCGGCGGGGAGGGCGGCGATCCAACCGCCGGTTGCCAACCTGCGACCGCGGCACCGATCGGTCGTCCCCGGTGGCGCCGGGTCACGCCGCGATGTAGCGGCGTTCGCCGGTCGCCGGGTGGAAATAGACTGTGACCATTTTGCCGGTCTCGGGATCGACGAAGCGCTCGTCGGTCGCGATCCACTCCGGGCCCGGCCGCGGTCCGGTCAGCTTCTTGTATCGCCAGCGCTCGATGAGGAGGCCGATGATCAGAATGAGCCCCCACCCGGCAAGCCAGGCCGCAGGAGCAACGCACCCCGCCAGCGCCAAGAGGACGCCGCTCGCGGCCAGCACGCCGCCGACGACATAGAGCGCCGCGCGCAGCGCCGAGCGGCTCATCCCGGCAGGCGCTCGATGACGGCGGCGGTCCCATAGGCGACGATCTCGCTCATCGTCTGGCCGATCTCGGCCGAATCGAAGCGCATCATCACGATGGCGTTGGCGCCCATCGCCGTCGCATTCTGGACGAGCCGGTCGACCGCATGACGCCGCGCCTCTTCGAGCAGCTGGGTATATTCCTTGATTTCACCGCCGACGATCGAGCGCAGCCCGGCCATGATGTTGCCGCCGATCCCGCGGCTGCGGACAACGACCCCAAAACACTGGCCCTTGACCTCGATTACCCGGTGATTGGGGACGTTCTCGGTTGTGACGACCAGCATGGCGCCCTCCAGAAACTGCGAAACGGGGCACAGTTTAGCCGGCAATCGGCTAACATCCGGTCAACGCGCGGGGTCGCGCCCGATAGCTTTGGCGTCATTGCGAGGAGCGACGCGACGAAGCAATCCCGAGCAGATCGGCACTGGCGCTACACTGGCGTCCCGAGATTGCGTCGCTTCGCTCGCAATGACAGGCTCCGGGTGTGGATTAAAAAACTCTCGCCGAGCAGGGGAGATCGGATGGCGGCTTGCGATGGCTGAAGGGCGCCGTTCACCGCTCGACGGCGTGTTGCCGTGGTCGTTGTCGCCCGAGGCGAACAACTCGGCGGTAACGCTGACCGAGCTGCGCTTCGCCGAGCAGATCGGGTTGCGCGTCAGACAGCCCGTCGCGGCCTACCTCGCCGGCGTGCCGCTGCCGCTAGAGCCGAACCGGGTGGCGAGCATGCGCCTGGTGCGGACGCTGTGGCTCGGTCCCGACGAATGGCTGGTGACGGCGCCCGAGGGCGCGGCGCCCGATCTGATGGGCCGGATCACCCGGGCGCTCGCCAGCCGGCAGGCCACGGTGATCGACCTGTCGGCGAGCCGCGCGGTCATCGAGATTACCGGCCCCCGAGCGCGCGCCCTCCTCGAAAAGGGCTGCGGTCTCGACCTCCATCCCCGCGCGTTCGGGCCGGGCTGCTGCGCGCAGACGCTGTTCGCCCGCCTGCCGGTCATCCTCGACCAGCTCAGCGCGGCGCCCGCCTACCGGCTTTTCGTGCGCCGCTCCGCCGCGCGCTGGCTTGCCGAATGGCTGATCGACGCCGCCCAGGAGTTTCGTTTTGAGGCGTGAGCGGCCCCGGCGGCCAAGCCCTCCTTATCCGTGGAACACGGCGAGCCAGACGGTCGGCGTTGCCGGGTCGGTCCACTCGACCCGGTGATGCCGGTGCGCCGCGATGTCGACCCATTCGCCGGGGCCGAGCACGCGGTCCGCTTCCTCGTCGGCGAAACGCAGCCGCGCCGCGCCGGCGAGCAGCAATACCCACTCGGCCTCTGGCTGGTCGTACCAGAAGCCGGGTGGGCTCTTCTGTCCGAGCGAGACGATGCGCTCGATCCGCAGCCCCGGCGCGGCGAGGATCGTGTCGCTGACTTCGCCGGCGCTGGCGTCGGGCAGCTCGCGCAGCAGGTTTCCGGTTGACTTCATGGGGAAGCTGCCGCGAGCACGCCGGCGACGGCTCGCCGCCATCCGGCATAGCGTTCCTCGCGTTCGGCCGCGGTCATCGCCGGGGTGAAGCGGCGCGCCGCCGACCAGCGCGCCATCATCGCCTCCGGCGCGGGGCAGATCCCGCGGGCGAAGCCGGCGAGATAGGCCGCGCCCCAGGCAGTCGTCTCCAGCACGGCCGGGCGCTCGATCCGGGCCGGCAGGATGTCGGCGAGGAACTGCATCGTCCACTCGCTCGCCGCCATGCCGCCGTCGACGCGCAGGATGTCGATCGCGAGCCCCGAATCGCTGGCCATCGCCGCGATCAGGTCGCGAGTCTGATAGCCGACCGCTTCGAGGCTCGCCCGCGCGATCTCGGGCACACCGCATTCCGCGGTCAGGCCAAGGAGCGCCCCGCGCGCACCGGGCGACCAGTGGGGCGCGCCGAGCCCGGCGAAGGCCGGAACGAAATAGACACGCTGGCGCGGGTCGGCGCGCTCGGCGAGCGCCTGCGTCTCGCCGGCCGCCGCGACGGCGTGCAGCCGGTCGCGCAGCCATTGCACCGCGGCGCCGGCGATGAAGATGCTGCCCTCGAGCGCATAGGCGGTCTCGCCGCCGAGCCGATAGGCCAGCGTCGTCAGCAACCGGTGGCGCGAGACGGCCGGCTCGGCTCCGGTGTGGATCAGCGCGAAGGCGCCGGTGCCGTAGGTCGATTTGACCATGCCCGGGCGGAAACAGGCCTGGCCGATCGCCGCCGCCTGCTGGTCGCCGGCGATTCCGGCGATCGGGATCGCATCGCCGAAGAGGCCGGCATCGGTGCTGCCGAAATCGCCGGCATTGTCGCGCGTCTCGGGCAAGAGCGCGCGCGGGATGCCGAACGCCGCGAGCAACTCGTCGTCCCAGGCAAGGCGCCTGATATCGA
>JBGPTQ010000399.1:0-2975 GCA_041490725.1 Allostellaceae bacterium
CCCGCTTGCGGGGGAGGGCCGGGGTGGGGGCCTACCGCCATCGGACCCTACACCGCCGCGAGGGTGCGGCTGCGTTTCGCCTTGCTCAGCTTCCTGAGGATCATGCCGCGCTTCAGCGCGGAGATGTGATCGACGAAGAGAATCCCGTCGAGGTGGTCAATCTCGTGCTGCAGGCAGGTGGCGAGCAGCCCCTTCGCCTTGATCTCGCGGATCTCGTTCTCGTGGTCGAGATAGCGCAGCCGGATTGCATCGGGCCGCTCGACATCGGCGTAATGCTCGGGCAGCGACAGGCAGCCCTCATTGGCCACCATCAATGTCTCGGAACGCCACAGGATCTCGGGGTTGGCGATGCGCATCGGCTGCGGCTTCTCGCCTTCGCGCGCGCAATCGATGACGAGAACGCGCTGCGCCACACCGACCTGCGGCGCGGCGAGCCCGATGCCGATCGCGTAGTACATCGTCTCGACCATGTCGTCCATCAGCCGGCGCACCTTGGCGTCGACGGCCGGGACCGGCCGCGCCTTGATCTTGAGCCGCGGATCGGGGGCGTTGATGATCGGCAACAAAGCCATGCGGCCTAGGTAAGCCGTGGCCTCGCAGCCGTCAATATGATGGGATCGCGGGCGTCCCGCCCGCCTGCTGCGGGCCAGAGGCCCGCGGTCCGATCACAGCGCCGCGTCGCGCAGCCGCTCCAGATCGTCGAGCGCGTCGAGCGGGGTCATGCACAATACGTCGTCGAAGCCGACATCCTTGATGCGTTTGAGCCGGTCACGCGCCTCAGCTTCGCCACCGGTCAGCGTCACGGTCGCCGTCGAGGCGCGCTGCGCCGCTTCCGAGTTGCCCTCCAGGGCGACGATGACGTTGGAGAGGATGGCGCGCTTGCCACCGGCGTCGCGGTAGATTTTCATGCCGACCGCGAGCTCTTCCGGCTGCGAGTAAAGGCCGGAGGCGATCCAGCCGGCGCATTCTTCGGCGGCATAAACGATCCAGCGCTTGTTGCGCCAGGCGCCGAGCAGCACCCTTGGCCCGCCCTCGGTGCCCGGCCACGGCGTCAGCGCACCGCCTGGCAATGGCTCGCCACGCCATGCCCGGCCCATCGTGTCGAGCGCGCTCATCAGCATCTTGAAGCGCTGCGTGTAGTCGAGGCCAACGAGGTCGAAATCGGCTTGCGTCGAACCGCTGCCGACGCCGAGCTGCAACCGGCTGCCGGTCAGCGCATGGAGCGACTGGATGCGATGCGCCAATTCGACCGGGTGACGCACCGGCACCTGCAAGACGCAGGTGCCGATTTCGATACGGCTGGTCACCGCGGCGACGACGCTCATCCCGACGATCGGGTCGAGGGTCGGCCGGCCGCGGCCGAACGAGTCGGTCAGCCACAGCCCGGCAAAGCCCCTGGCCTCGACCTGCCGCGCGAGACCGGCAAGGTAATCGAGTGTCCGGCCGGCGTAGTCGGGGTTCGGCCGCAGGAAATTGACGACATGCACTCGCATCGCATTGATTCTCCCGGTTTGCGCGAGGACCGCGCGAAGCGCAGCAAAGTCAGAAGATTCACAATGAGACAGTGAGGCACAGTGATCGCGGCGCGCCGGCACCTCACTGCCTCACCGTCTCATTGTGAAAATGGATCCCGCCTCATTCCGCCGCGAGAAACCGCTCGGCGAGGCGCGCGAAAAAGCTGACCCCGACCGGGATCGCGCTGTCGTTGAAATCGTAGCGGGCGTTGTGCAACAGGCAGCCGCCCTCGCCCGGGCCGTTGCCGAGCCACAGCATCGCCCCCGGCCGCGCGAGCAGCATGTATGAAAAATCCTCGCCGCCGAGCGACGGCGCGACGTTGCGCTCGACATGCTCCTCGCCGCAGATCTCGGCCGCGACATCGGCGGCAAAGCCGGCTTCGGCGGCATGATTGATCGTCGGCGGATAGCCGCGGCGGTAATTCAGCTCGGCGCCGGCGCCATTGAGCGCGGCGGCGCCGCGCGCCACCTCGCCGATGCGCCGCTCGATGAGGTCCTGCACCTCGCTGCGGAAGGTGCGCACCGTGCCGCCGATATGCAGTTCGTCCGGGATTACGTTGTAGGCCGAGCCGCCGCGCATGAAGCCGATGCTGATCACCGCCGAGTCGACCGGGTCGACATTGCGCGACGGGATCGTCTGCAAGGCCAGCACGATCTGGGCGCCGATCACGAACGGGTCGGTTCCCAGATGCGGATAGGCGGCATGCCCGCCCCGCGCCTTGACGTGAAGGTCGAAGCGGTCGGTGGCGGCGAGCATCGGCCCGGCCTTCGTCGCCATATGGCCGATCGGGATGCCTGGCTTGTTGTGCATTGCAAAGACCGCGTCGCAGGGGAATTTCTCGAACAGACCCTCCTCTACCATGACCCGGCCGCCGCCATAGCCTTCTTCGCCCGGCTGGAAGATGAAGTGGACGGTGCCCTCGAAATTGCGGGTCGCGGCGAGATAGCGCGCGGCGCCGAGCAGCATCGTCGTATGCCCGTCATGGCCGCAGGCGTGCATCTTGCCGTCAGATCGCGAACGGTGCGGGAACTCGTTCAGCTCCTGCATCGGCAGGCAGTCCATGTCGGCCCGAAGCCCGATCGCGCGCAGCGAGTTGCCGCGCCGGATCGTGCCGACCACGCCGGTGGTGGCGAGGCCGCGATGAACTTCGCAGCCATATTCGGCGAGCTTCTGCGCGACGAGATCGCCGGTGCGCTCCTCGGTGAAGCCGAGCTCGGGGTGGGCGTGGATGTCGCGACGGATCTCGCTCAATTCGTCGACAGCGTCGAGCACCTCGGGGATGATCGGCATGGCGGCTCCAGGGGATGGCCCGCGGTTCGCAGGACCATTTCAAAGGTTTTGCTCTAAGTGTCTGTCCGCAAACATGTTGATTCTGTGGAGTCGGTTGTGATTCAAGGGAGGCGGCTTGGTTGTGGGGAGGCCGCCGATGTGGACGCAGCAGAACCGTGGGCGCTACGACC
>JBGPTQ010000400.1:0-2973 GCA_041490725.1 Allostellaceae bacterium
CGGTCGAGCAGCGGCAGGACAAGGCTCTGCCCGGCCGCGACGCTCACCTTGTAGGGCGGGGTGAAGGCGATCTGCATCGCTTCCTCGGCAGCGGCGGCGGCTTCGATTTGGGTGGGCGGCGGGGCTGGCGCACCCGGCGCCGGCATCGCCATATTGGCGGCACCGGCCACGCCGCGCTGCATCCGGAGTGTCTCGTCCCGGCGCGGGCTTGCCTTGGCGGCGGCCTCGGCGGCAACGGTGCCAACGGTGCCGGTGTCCGCGGGCGGCAGGACATGCCCGCCCGATTCGACCGGCACCGTCGGGCGCTTCACGTAATAGCTCTCGTAAAGCGCCTGGTGAAACGTCACCGGATTGCCGGAGAGCAGGGTCAACTCGACGTCCAGCCAGGCCCGGCCGCTGAAGTACTCCAGCACCGCCCAGCCTTGCAGCCGGGCGGTCTCTGCCTTGGGATCGGGCATCAAGCTCAGCCGGTAGGAGGCCTTCCACAGCGGCATCGCGACGACATAGCCGACCCGCACGGTGCGCGGTCCGGCGCCGTGGGTGCGCAGCGTCAGCTGGCGCCGGCCGCCCGCGCGATAGGCGGCGATGCGCGACAATGCCGCCTCGACCTGGCGCTGCAATGCGGGATCGGCGAAGGCGATGGCGTCGACATCCTGCAGCACGAATTGCTGCAGCCCGGCATCGGTCATTACGCTGACCCGCGAGCGGGTCAGGGCGACCCCGCCGGCGCCGCGCACGGTTTCCTCGTCGACATGCACGAGGCGGCCGCTGACTGCCTTCGGCGCTGCGACCCGAATCGCGGCGCCTTGCAGCGCATTCAAGAGATCGGTGGCGGAATTGAGCGCGGCGCGGTCGAACGGCAGATCGACAAAGCTCTGGGTCAGCGGCTCGCGGCCGGGCAGCGTGATCTCCCCGGCGGAGCCGCCGGAATCGTAGACGACGAGGCTTTTCAGCACATCGTCGACCTGGTCGAGGGGGACGTCGAGGTTGAGCGTCGCGTCGCCCTCGACCGATGCCTCGTATTCGAAATAGCCGACCCCGCCGGTCGACAGCACGACCCGCTTCAGCGCAAACTCGGCCGCATCGGCCGGCAATGCAGCCAGAAAGATCGAGGCGGCCACCGCCGCGAGCCAATACGCCAATCGTTTTGCCATTTCCGCCTCCCGCGCAACTCTAACCAACGATCCGAGGCGACGATGGCGAATTTGGGGTGTGGAATGGCAATTTTTGGGCGATTTGTTAAAATGCCTGCGGCGCGAGTGCGCTAGAGACCAGGAGGAGAGCCATGTACGACAGCATCGATCGGCCGCCGCGTTATCTGGTGCCCGGGCTGGCCGGGATTTACGCCGCGCTCGAGGCCTATTCCTGGCCGCTGATCCGGGTCGCCACCGGCCTGTTCTTCGTGCCGCACGGCCTGCAGAAGCTGTTCGGCTTCTGGGGCGGCGATCTCGCCAAGACGGGCGAGTTTTTCGCCAAATTCTCGCTCGAACCAGGGATGTTCTGGGCCAGCTATATCGGCTGTCTCGAATTGTTCGGCGGCCTGTTGCTGACGATCGGGTTCCTCACCCGGCCGGTCGCCGTGCTGTTCGTCGGCTTCATGGTAGTCGCCGCGTTTCACGTAAACATCACGCGCGGCTGGTTCTGGACCGGCGGCGGCATGGAACTGCCGCTCTATCTGCTGCTGATCTTCCTCGCCATCCTGGTTCGCGGCGGCGGCGCGCTGTCAATCGACCGAGCGCTCGGTCGCGAGATCTGATCGGATTGACATTGCGGGCAGCCGCGCCGAATTTCTGCCTCTTTTCGCCCCCCGGGGCATAGCGGGACGGGACAGAGGGTGACGTCTTCTGGCGAGGCGCAGGCAAGGCTCGGGGTCGATATCGGCGGCACCTTTACCGATGTCGCGCTGGAAACGATTAGCTCCACTGGCGGGCGGCGGTTCAGCGCCAAGATCCTGACCACGCCCGAGGCACCCGAGCGCGCCGTCATCGAGGTGATCGGCACGGTGCTGCGCGAGGCGGGGCTCGCGCCCGGCGACCTCTCGATCATTATTCATGGCACGACGCTCGCCACCAACGCGATCATCGAAAGGAAGGGCGCCCGGACCGCGCTCGTCACCACCGAGGGCTTCCGCGACACGATCGCGATCCGTCATGAGAACCGCTTCGAGCAATACGACGTCAATATCGACCTGCCGCCGCCCCTGGTGCCGCGGCGCCTGCGCTTTGTCGTGCCCGAGCGCATCGACGCGCGCGGCCGCACCGTAATCCCGCTCGACGAAGGCGCGGTCGAAATTCTCGCCGAGCGCTTCGCCGCATCAGGGATCGAGAGCATCGCGATCGGCTTTCTGCACAGCTTCACCAACCCGGCGCACGAACAGCGCACCCGCGACATCCTCGCCGCGCGCCTGCCTGGCGTGACCTTGACCCTGTCTTGCGAGGTCTCGCCCGAGATGCGCGAATACGAGCGCTTCTCGACCGCCTGCGCCAACGCCTATGTCCAGCCGATGATCGGGCGCTATCTCGCCAATCTCCAAGCCCTGCTGCACGACCGAGGGTTTCTCTGCCCGCTCTTTCTGATGCTGTCGGGCGGCGGGTTGACGACGGTCGAGACGGCGATCCGCTTTCCGGTGCGGCTTGTCGAAAGCGGTCCCGCCGGCGGCGCGATCTTCGCCAGCCACATCGCCCGGCAATGCGGGCTCGACAAGGTGTTGTCCTACGACATGGGCGGGACCACCGCGAAGATCTGCCTGATCGACGAGTTCCAGCCGCAGACCAGCCGGGCCTTCGAGGTCGCCCGTATCTATCGCTTCAAGAAGGGGAGCGGACTGCCGCTGCGCATTCCGGTCATCGAGATGGTCGAGATCGGCGCCGGCGGCGGCTCGATTGCGCGGGTCGACCGGCTGAAGCGGATCGCCGTCGGCCCGGACAGCGCCGGCGCCGATCCCGGCCCCGCTTGCTATGGGCGTGGCGGCAC
>JBGPTQ010000401.1:0-2972 GCA_041490725.1 Allostellaceae bacterium
AACTCCGTAGACACGGGCAGGCTGACCGATCGTCTTCGCGAAGGTTTGCGCAAGGCCGGGGTGCCGGAGGCATGACCGCGACCCGCCGGCTCTCCGCGATCCTGGCCGCCGATGTCGCCGGCTATTCGCGGCTGATGGGGGCGGACGAGGAAGGCACGCTGGCACGGCTCAACGCCCATCGCCGCGCGCTGGTCGATCCGAAGATCGCCGAACATGGCGGCCGCATCGTCAAGACCACCGGCGACGGCCTCCTCGCCGAGTTTCCCAGCGTCGTCGACGCGGTGCGCTGCGCGGTCGAAGTGCAGCGCGGCATGGCCGAGCGCAACGCCGCGGTGCCCGCCCCGGAGCGCATCGAATTCCGCATCGGCATCAATCTCGGTGACGTCATCGTCGAGGACGGCGACATCTTCGGCGACGGGGTCAACATCGCGGCGCGGCTCGAAGCACTGGCCGAGCCGGGCGGCGTCTTCATTTCCAACACGGTGCACGACCAGGTGCGCGACCGCCTGCCCTTCGCCTTCACCGATCTCGGCGAGCAGCAGGTGAAAAACATCGCCCGCCCGGTGCGCGTCTACCGGGTGACGGGGCAGGAGACGCCGATGCCCGAAGCCGCGCTCCCGCTGCCCGATAAGCCGTCGATCGCGGTGCTGCCGTTTCAGAACATGTCAGGCGACCCCGAGCAGGAATATTTCGCCGACGGCATGGTCGAGGAGATCATCACGGCGCTCTCCCGTATTCACTGGCTGTTTGTCATCGCCCGAAATTCGACCTTCACCTACAAAGGGCAGGCGGTTGATGTGAAGCAGGTTGGGCGTGAACTCGGCGTGCGTTACGTCCTGGAAGGCTCGGTGCGCAAGGCGAGAACGCGGGTGCGCATCACGGCGCAGCTAATCGATGCCGAAACCGGCACCCACCTTTGGGCCGAACGCTTCGATGGCTCACTCGAAGACGTGTTCGAGCTTCAAGACAAAATTGCGATCAGCGTTGCCGGCGTGATCGAGCCGGCATTGCAAGCCGCCGAGATGCGCCGATCCGCCTCGCGGCCAACGACCAATCTTAGCACCTACGATCTCTACCTGCGCGCGCTCGCGACGTTCTATCCGATAACGAAAGAGGGACTTGTCGAGGCTCTGCGGCTGCTTGAACAGGCGATCGCGATCGATCCTCGTTACGGGCCGGCACTTTGCTGGGCGGCGATGTGCCACCGGCGGCTCGCCATCGACGGCTGGGCCGAAGGAAGTCGCTGCAAGGCCATCGGTTTTGCTCGGCAGGCGCTCCAGGTGGCTCAAAACGACCCGAGCATCCTCGCCAACGTCGCCTTCGTGCTGGGGTATTTCGGCGAGGACATCGGAACCATGATGGGGCTGGTCGACCGTGCGCTCTCGCTCAACCCGAGTTACGCCCGTGGCTGGTATGTGAGCGGCATTCTCAGGCTTTGGGCCGGCCAAGCGGATCTTGCGATCGAGCATGTCGAGACCTCGCTGCGCCTAAGTCCACGCGAGCATATCAGCTCACCCCTGACCGCGATTGGCGAAGCTTATTTCCTCATGCGTCAGTTTGACGACGCGGTCTCGAAGCTGCTCCTGTCCATCCAGGAAAGTCCCGGCTATCTCCACTCATACCGCATTCTCGCCGCGTGCTACGCCCATATGGGGCGCTTCGACGAGGCACAAGCGATAGTCGCCCGGCTGCGTGCCGTTACCCCCCAGGTCATGCCGAGCGATCTGCCTTGGCGCAACCCCGAGCACCGCGAGTTGTTCCTGTCGGGCCTGCGCCTCGCGATGGGCGAGGCGGCATGACCGCGACCCGTCGTCTCAGCGATGCGGCCGGCTACAGTCTGGTCGACAGCCAGATCGCCAGGCGCGAGCCGGTCTTGACGAATGCGGAGATCAGCTCATAGCCGAGCGCCTCGGCCGCGCCGTGCTCGATGGCGGTCTGGCGATGCGCCAACTCGTCGGCGCGGAAGGCCTGGATCGTCTCGCTGAGCGCGGGGTCGGCTTCGCCGAGGCGCTCGGCCTGGCCGCGATACTGTTCGTCGATGACCTCCTCGACCGCGACGGTGCAGGCCATCGCCGCGCGCTCGCCCAGGAGCGCACTCGCCGCGCCGACGGCGTAGCCCGCGACATGCCACAGCGGATGGAGCAGGGTCGGCCGCACATGCCGCGCGCGCACCAGCGCGTCGAAGGCGGCGAGGTGGCGCTGTTCCTGCTCGGCCATCTGGCGGATCGCGTCGCGGGCGCGGCCGCGGCCGATGAATGCGAGCTGGCCGTCATAGATCCGGGTCGCGCCGTATTCGCCGGCATGGTCGACCCGGATCATGCTCTCGATCTCGGCCTCGGGCAGCGGATCGCCGGGCAGAGTGGGCGGGCGCTGGCGGGTCATGCTGTCGCCGCTTCCTGCGATGCCGGCCGCCGGGTGCTCGCGAAAACGCCGGCGCAGATCGCTGCCATGCCGAGCGAGGCCAAGAGGTTCCAGCCGGCCAGCGACACCCCGAACAGCGACCACTGCACGCGGTCGCACAATACCGGCGCGGTGCCGAGGATCTGCCGCTTCAGCTCCTCGAGCGTCACCGCCCCCGATGCGCTTGCGGTACAGGCGCTCGGGCCGGCAAACCAATGCTGCTCGACCCCGACGTGGTAGAAGGCGAAGGCCACGCTGATTCCGAAAACGATGGCGAGAATGAGCGCAGCCCAGGGCAGTGTCGGCCGGTTCCCGGCGATCAGCGCGACGAGCGATATCGCGATCGCGGCGGTCCACGGCCAGCGCTGCAAGAGGCAGAGCTCGCACGGGGCAAGCCCGCCCCAATACTGCGACAACAGCGCGGCCCCGAGCACGATTGCGCTCGCCATCAGCACAAAGCCGGCAAAAGCCCGGGTGGTCAGGATCATCCGCTATAAATAGCGCAGCACCACGAAGCCGCCAACGAGCGCCACCGCGAACAGCGTGGTGACCAGGGTCAGGCGGCGCTCGAT
>JBGPTQ010000402.1:0-2969 GCA_041490725.1 Allostellaceae bacterium
AGTCCCAATGCCTTGCCCATCCCGGGGGTGACGCCGAGGATGCGCTTGATGGTGGGGTCGTCGCTCTTGGCCATGTCGTCGACGTTCTTTTGGGTGATCCCTTTCTCCTCGGCCTCGATCAGCGCGTAGACGACCCAGCGGACGATATCGAACCATTGCTCGTCGCCGTGCCGCACGACCGGGGCGAGCGGCTCTTTCGAGATGCGCTCGGGCAGGATCACATAGTCGTCGGGGTTGCTCGCCCGGCCGATCCGCACCGCCGCCAATGCCGATGCGTCGGTGGTATAGGCGTCGCAACGCCCGGAGAAGAACGCGCCAGTCAGTTCGTCGAGCTTTTCGATGACGACCGGCTTGAACTCCATCTTATTGGCGCGGAAATAGTCGGCGAGGTTTAGTTCGGTCGTGGTGCCGGGCGCAACGCAGATGGTCGCGCCGTTCAGCTCCTTGGCGCTTTTGACGCCGCTCTTCTTTGTCACCATGAAGCCCTGGCCGTCATAGAACACGACCGGCGCGAAATTGAGCCCGAGCTCGGTGTCGCGCTGCAAGGTCCAGGTCGTGTTGTTGGACAACAGGTCGACTTCGCCCGATTGCAATGCCGTAAAGCGCTGCTGGGCGGTCAACGGCACAAACTTCAGCTTGTTCGGATCGCCGAACAGCGCGGCCGACAGCGCGTGGCAGATATCGACATTGAACCCGGTGTAAACGCCTTGGCTGTCCGGCTGAGCGTAGCCGGCGACGCCAGTCTGCACGCCGCAGCTGATGGCGCCGGCCTGCTTGACCTTGTCGAGCGTGGGCCCGGCCTGGGCCGGCGCTAGAAACCCAAAGCCGATCGCGATCGCCAGCGCCGATATCGCGCGCCACCCTCTCCTGATCATCCCCGCCCCCTCTTTTCGCCGCGCCGGCACGCCGCCGCGCTCTCGCCCGATGGTTGCGAGCGACGCTAGCACGGCGGCGCCGCGCCCAGCAACGCGAGCGGGTGCGAGGAGGAGGCGAGGGGAGGAACGGCGATCAGGCCGCGCTTGTCATGTCGGCGACGATCCGCGCCGCCATCGAAGCGGGATCCGCCGCCTGCACGATCGGGCGCCCGACGACGAGATAATCCGCCCCCGCCGCGATCGCCTGCGCCGGCGAGCCGGCGCGCTTGTGGTCGTCGTGCGCGGTGCCCGGCAGCCGTACCCCGGGGGTGACGACGAGCAGCCTCTCGGCATCCGGCAGGCGGCGGATGCTGGGCACATCATCGGGGCTGGCGATGATGCCGTCGCAGCCCAGGCTGGTGCACGCGGCGACCCGCTGGCGGATCAGCTCCTCGACCGGGCAGAGATAGCCGAGTTCGCGCGCGCCGGCATCGTCGATGCTGGTCAAGACGGTGATCGCCAGGATGCGCAGGTCGCTGCCGCGTTTGCCTTCGACCGCGGCGCGGATGATGTCATTGTCGCCATGCACGGTGACAAAGCTGACCCCGCGCTCGGCGGCGCGCGCGACGCCCTGCTTCACGGTTTCGCCGATGTCGAACATCTTGGCGTCGAGAAACACCTTCTTGCCCTGCCCGACGAGGTCTTCGAGCAGGCGGTCGAAGCCGGGCGCGAAAATCAGCCACAACCCGAGCTTGAAGAACGACACGACGCCACCAAGCCGCTCCGCCATCGCCCGCGCCGCACCGACATCAGGCAGATCGAGCGCGACGATCAGCCGGTCTTCGATGCGCGCGGGCACCGGGCGGAGAAAGCGGGGATCGGGGGACATCGTCGGTGTCCTTGTCAACGGCCGTCATTGCGAGGAGCGCAGCGACGACGCAATCTCGATGAGGTTGAGAACCCGCGCGAGATTGCTTCGCTTCGCTCGCAATGACAATAAGTGACTCGGGCCGCGGCAGGATCGCGGCGGCGACCAAGGGGAGCGGAGTGATGTCGACCAGTTTCGATCCGGCGACGGCCCGGCCCTCGATGTGGCAGAACGCCGCCGCTTACGAGCAGATCATGGGCCGCTGGAGCCGCCGCCTGGCGCCGCTGTTGATCGGGTTTGGCGGTATCGCCGACGGCGAGCGCGTGCTCGATGTCGGGTGCGGTACCGGCAGCCTCAGCTACGCGCTGCCGGAAGCGGCCAATGTCGCCGCGGTCACCGGCATCGACCAGACCGAGAGCTACCTCGCCTACGCGCGCGGCCGCAGCGCCGACCCGCGCTTCAGCTTTCAGCATGCCGATGCGCGGGCGTTGCCGTTTGGCGATGGCGCGTTCGACCGCGCCTTCTCGATGCTCGTGCTGCAATTCATCCCCGATGTCGAGCATGCCGTGGCGGAGATGCGCCGCGTCGTGCGGCCCGGCGGCAGGGTGACCGCGGCGGTGTGGGATTCGTTTGGCGGCATGCCGCATCTGCGGCTGATGTGGGATACCGCCGCCGTGCTCGATCCCACAGCCGAGCGGCCGCGCGCTCTGTTCCAGTCGCTGAGCGCACCGGGCGAGATGAGCGGTATGTGGCGCCAGGTCGGCCTCACCGAGGTCGAAGACACCAGCCTCACGATCCGTATGGATTTCGCCGATTTCGCCGATTACTGGCAGCCCCTCGCCGCCGGCGAAGGTGGGCCCGGGCACTTCGTCGCCAGCCTCTCGGATGCGGCGCGCGCGACATTGCGCGAACATGTGCGGCGCGGTTTCCTCTGCAATCGTCCCGACGGCCCGCGCTCCTTCGCGACCACGGCCTGGGCATGTCGCGGGGCGGTGCCGTCGTAGATCGGCGCTTGGAAGCCGCGGCCCGGCGCGGCAGGATGGCGCGAGGCAACCGCGAGGGAGATCAGCAATGGCCAAAGAGCAGATCCGCTCCGACAGATTGCGCCAGCCGAGCGGGGTGTTTTCGCATGCCACCGCGATCGAGGCGAAAGGCCGGCTCGTCTTCATCTCGGGCATGACGGCGCGCCGGCTCGACGGCACGATGGCCGGCGTGGGCGACATCGAGGCGCAAACCCGCCAGGTCTG
>JBGPTQ010000403.1:0-2955 GCA_041490725.1 Allostellaceae bacterium
AGGCGCAACAAATCGTAGGTCATGTAGACCTTGAACGAGGTGTAGCCGTCGCGGATCAGGGCCGGCAATTCCTGCCCCAGCACCTGCTCCGACGGATCGGAGATGATCAGGTGGAAGGCGTAGTCGATGACCGCCTTGGGGCCGGCGGCTGCGTGGTATTCCTCGACGACCGCGCGCAGCGACTGGCCGCGATGCTGCGCGGCGAACGGGATCACCGTCGTGGTGCCGCCGAACGCGGCCGACACGGTCGCGCTGTAGAAATCGTCGGCGCACATGATCCCGCCCGAGGAGCGCTGCTCGATATGGCAATGGCTGTCGATCGCGCCGGGCAGGACGAGACGCCCCGCCGCGTCGATCTCGCGCGCTCCGGCCGGGAGGCCGCGCCCCAGAGCGGCGATAACCCCGTCCTTGATGGCGACGTCGCATTGCGTCGTATCGGCCGCGGTCGCCACCGTGCCGTTGCGGATGACGAGATCGTAATCGGCCATCGCTTTCCCCCTCTGTTGGCGGCAACGCAGAAAGTATGCCGATGGCGTCCCGGCCGGCAAACCATTGCTCAATCGCATCCGTCATTCCCGCCAAAGCGGGAATCCAGAGCCGCAAATCGCGTCGCTCGCCCGGGATGCCCACTTGCGCGGGCATGACGATACAAGGAGTTGCCTTCCGCGCCGCGCGCGGTCAGCATCGCCGCCGCGGCAGTGAGCATGCGATGTCTTTGATCACGGCCAGTTTGGAGAGGATCGCGGCGCCCGAGCGGCGCACGATGGGCGTCGCCTGCGGCGCGCATGTCTTGCACGACGGCTATACCGACCTGCTCTACGTGCTCTTACCGCTGTGGCAGGTGGAATTCGGCCTCGGCTATGCCGAAATCGGACTGTTGCGCGCGTTCTACACCGGGTCGATGGCCGGGTTCCAGGTGCCGGCGGGCGCTCTCGCCGGGCGGATCGGCGGGCCGCTCTTGCTCGGGCTCGGGACGGCGCTGGTCGGGGTCGGCTATATGGTCGCTGGGGCCAGCGCCGGGTTCATCATGCTGATCTCCGCGCTCGTCATCGGCGGCATCGGGGCCAGCGTGCAGCACCCGATCGGCGCCAACCTGGTGGCGCAAGCCTTCACCGGCCGGCGCTCGCGGATGGCTTTCGCCAGCTACAATTTCTCCGGCGACCTCGGCAAGATGGCGTTCCCGGCGGCGACGGCCGGGCTGCTGATGCTGATGCCGTGGCGCAGCGCGACGGTCGTGCTCGGCATCGCCGCGCTCGCCGGCGCCGCGGTGATCCTGATGGCGCGCGGTCTGCCGGGCCAGGCCTCGCTCGCCGTGGCATCCGAAAAAACCGATGCGGGGGATGCAGCGGGCCCGAACGGGCGCGGCTTTCCCCTTCTGCTCGCGATCGCGATGATCGACAGCGCGACGCGGATGGGGTTTCTGACGTTCCTGCCGTTTCTGTTGAAGATGAAGGGCGCCGATCTGCCGACGATCGGCATCGCGCTGACCCTTATCTTCACCGGCGGCGCCGCCGGCAAGCTGGTCTGCGGCTGGCTCGGCGAGCGGCTCGGGGTCGTCACGGCGGTGTTTGTGACCGAGGGCTTGACCGCGGCGGGCATCCTCGCCGTCTTGCCGCTGCCGCTGTTCGCCGGTCTCATGGTATTGCCGCTGATCGGGGTCGCGCTCAACGGCACCTCGTCGGTGCTCTACGGCACCGTTCCCGAGCTCGTCGCGCCCGAGCGGCGGCAGCGCGCCTTCAGCATCTTCTACACCGGCGGGATCGGCGCCGGCGCGCTGTCGCCGGTCATTTACGGGCTGGTCAGCGACCTGATCGACGTGCCGGTCATGATGATGCTGATTGCCGCCGTCGCGCTGGTCACCCTGCCGCTGACCTGGGCCCTGCGCCCGGCGTTGCGCCACATCGCGGCACCGGGCTGATATCGGGACTCGACAACCCGGCGGCTGTTTCTGTACTCTTTGGGGGAACATATTAGCAACAAACTGAGATGGCCACATCCGCAAGGCAAATCGACGATCGTGCACCGCCCTGCCGCTGGCGGGTGCTGATCGCGGTACCGCCATCCGGGTTCGGCGCGCAGCTGGTGATCATGCGCGCCTGGCTCGACCAGTGTTGCGGCCCATCAGGGTGGATTTCGGGGCCGGCCGGAATCGCCGGGATCGTCAACGATGCGGTCGCCTTCTATTTCGCCGATCGCGCCGCCGCACGCGCCTTCGTCGATCGCTTCAGCTGCGGCTATCGCGCCGCGCCGCCGCTTGGGTTATAACCATCTGGTTGTATCAGGGGGATCGATGACGATGCCTGTGATAGAGGGAATTCGCGCCTTTCACGACGAGTTGACCGGGTGGCGTCGCGACATTCACGCCCACCCTGAACTGGGGTTCGAGGAGCAGCGGACCTCGGATCTGGTCGCCGCCAAACTCGCCGGGTTCGGCATCGAGGTGCATCGCGGGCTCGGCAAGACCGGGGTCGTCGGGCGGCTGCGGGTCGGCAACTCGCCGCGCGCGATCGGGCTCAGAGCCGATATGGACTGCCTGCCGATCCTCGAGGCCAACACCTTCGCCCATCGCTCGCAAAACGACGGCCGCATGCATGCCTGCGGCCATGACGGCCACACGACGATGCTGTTGGGCGCGGCGCGCTATCTCGCGCAAACCCGCGAGTTCGACGGCACGGTGCATTTCATCTTCCAGCCGGCCGAAGAGGGGCTCGGCGGCGGCGCGGCGATGGTCAAGGACGGCCTCTTCGACGAGTTTCCGTGCGATGCGATCTTCGGCATGCACAACCGGCCGGGGCTGGCCATCGGCAAGTTCCAGATCCGCCCGGGGGCGATGATGGCGGGCGGAGCGTTTTTCGATATCGCGATCACCGGGCGCGGCGCCCACGGCGCACGGCCGGAATCCGGGGTCGATCCGGTGCTGGCGGCGAGCCACATCACCACCGCGCTGCAATCGAT
>JBGPTQ010000404.1:0-2947 GCA_041490725.1 Allostellaceae bacterium
AGATCGTGCCGGCGGCGAAGCTGCGCGAATCGGCGATCGAACTGGGCCAGATGATCGCCAAGAACGATCCGCGCATGGTGCAGGGCATCAAGCGGCTGTTGCATGAGGGGATGGGGCTCGACTGGCGGGGACGTTATGATCTCGAGGACGATGCGCGCGCGACCTGGCTCTCGGCCGGCCACCCGCGCGACGGGTTCAAGGATTTTCTCGCAAGGAAACCGGCGCGGTAATCAGCCGATTGGACCGCGGGCGTCCCGCCCGCCCGATGCGGGCCGGAGGCAAGCGGTCCGGCTTAGAGCAGGGTTCGTTCAATTTGCATCGCCCGGGTTGCGCAGCGCGGCCGAACCGGTGCGGCCTCAACCAACAGTCGGGTCATTGTCTTCCGTTTGCTGAATCTGCAAGGAATCAGCAGCAAATCTCTCGCGCGCCGGTTGTGCCGCCCGGATTGGGCTGATCTAACCCCATGGTTTTGTGCGATGAATTCGGGCCGGTCGGGTTCGCCTCGCTCGCGCTGCTTGAAATTCTGCAGCAAATCAGCAGCAAGGTTTGCGCTGCCGATTGGTGCAGCCCCATCGTGCAGCGCGCCAGATTGCGGTGTTTGCGATTGCGTGCCGGACATCCCCTGTCTCCGCCCAGAAGTGCTGCCATGGTTCGTAACAGCCTGCATTATCGTCTACAATTATGGCAATTTTAGCGTCGCTCTTATGGCAAATACCTTCGCCGCTTCCGCTTGCCATACCGGCGCACCGGTCCGGCCGTGGGCTGAGGGCGAGGCCGCCGGGCGAGGCATCGGCGCACTCCCCGCCAACCACCGCGCAAACTCGGGTTACGCTTCAACCTAAACGGATCAGGCTCTAGTGTGGTGGTTCTGAAGTTCGTTCGATCTGGATCGTCGCTTTCGTCCTCGTCATACCGGCGAAGGCCGGTATCCACGGCGGAAGTGGGTCCCGGCCTTCGCCGGGACGACGTGATCGGGGATATCGCGAACTTCTGAATCGGGACACGACTCAGTAAGACTAGGGGCTGCAGATGATAGAAAAGATCAACCTCGACGAGAAGTTCGGCCTCTTCGCCGAGCACTGGCAACCGAAGATCATCGCCGCGGCGAACGGGCAGGAAGTGAAGCTCGTCAAGGTCCAGGGGGACTTCCCGTGGCATCACCACGATGACGCGGACGAGTTCTTCATGGTGTGGCGGGGCCGGTTCCGCGTCGAGTTCCGCGACCGCATCGTCGAGATGGGGCCCGGCGAGTGCGTGGTCGTGCCGCGCGGGGCCGAACACCGCACCGGCGCTGACGATGAGGCCGAGATTCTTCTGTTCGAGGCGGCCGGCGTGGTGAACACCGGCAATGTCATCGACGCGGAATTCACCGCGCCGAGCGGGGTTGCGATCTAACCGTCGGCTCTGGTCTTGCCTCCCGCGATCGCCGGCGTGACCGGCCGGCGTCGGGCGATCGGCGCCGACGGGATGTTACCGACATCGATTTCCGGCATCGGCGTGTCGATCGCGCGCAACACCGCATTCGCCAGTGCGTTGTAATCGCGAAAGTTTTGCCTGAGCCACCCGCGCCAGTTGGGCATGCCGCCGCTGGCATGCAGCTCGAAGGCGGATTCGCGGCCATCGAGCGCCGAGGAGACATGGTCGGAGGCGAGCTGCAACAGCGCCGCGCGCTGCAATGCCGTATATCCGCCGCCGCCGAAGGATTCTTCGAGGCCGGCGGCCAATTCCGGCATGGCGAGATCGCTGTCCGATGGGGCGACGACCAGCGAGGAACCGGGGACGATGCGCAGGATCTCCGAGATCCGCTGGCGCGCCTTGAACAGCGCGATGCCGCCCGGCGCGAGATGGCGGTGGTTGGGAAAGCAATAGCCGGAAGGGGTGAATTGCGGATCGCGCTCGGCGGCGACGATGCAGCTGCGCACGGTCTGCACCGCGACGACGAGGTCGACCACATATTCGACGGTCTGTTCGTGCTCCTTCAGCCCCATCGCATCAGAAAGGGCCAGCGCCAGACCGAGGGTGAATTCGGCCTTCGCAAGCCAGCCATAGAGATGATGCCAGCGCAGCCAGCGGGCGATCGGGTCGGGATCGGCGCCGACGAAAAACACGCGCTCCCACGGCACGAAGACGTCATCGAGCCACATCTGGCCGTCGAGCTCGTCATAGCGGCTCGACAGCGGCGAGATGAACGGGTTGGGGTCGCGCGCGGCACTCTTGCGGCACAAAATCGTGACCCCGGCCGCGCCAACGGGGACGATGAACCCGGCGCGATTGTCCCCGATATCGACGCCCGACATGCCGCCGACATAGACGTCCTCGGCATAGGCCGGGCTGGTATGCATGCCGAGCTTGCCGCGGATGACGACCCCGGCATCGTTGTCGCGCACCAGCTTCAACGCCACCCGGTCGCGCGGATCCTCGCGCATCCGTTGCCCGATGATCGGGGCGCCCCCGCAATAGGTGATGAACCGTCCGGTGCGGGCGATCATGGCGCGATAGGCGAGCGCATTATCGGCCTGCTGCGGCGCGACGTTCTGCGCCTGGACCGCGGTCAAAACGCCGAGCGCGATCAGATTGCCGTAGGCGGGATCGTGGGTGATGTTGCCGGCGGAGAGAAACAGGGTTTTCGCGAACGAGCGGCCCATCCCCTGCACGTCTTCGGCCGTCCGCGGCAGCACGAAGCCCCAGGGGATGCGTTCGCCATTGCCGGCGCCGTCGGCCGCGGCAGCCGGCATCAGCAGCGTGTCCTGCCACGCCGGGTCGAAGTGGCGGTCGTACCAGGCGACGTATTCCTCGACCATCGCGCGCGTTGCCGGATGGGTGGTCACATCAGCGACCGGGCCCGCGCCCATCAGCCAGATTTTACGGCCGTCGCGCAGGGCTTCGCGGTATTCGGCGCCGGTCCTCATCGTGACGCTCCGGGTGTGAGAGAGGATGCCAGCGGCGC
>JBGPTQ010000405.1:0-2932 GCA_041490725.1 Allostellaceae bacterium
GATGCTGGTCGACAGCCATTGTCATCTCGATTTCCCGGATTTCGCCGAGGAGCGCGATTCGGTCGTCGCGCGCGCCCGCGCGGCCGGGGTCGCGACGATGCTGACGATCGGCACAAGGCTCGATCAGTTCCCCGGGGTGCGGGCGATTGCCGAGGCCTACCCTGAAATCTGGTGCTCGGTCGGCGCCCATCCGCACGAGGCATCCGACCACGCGGCGCTGAGCGCGGCCGATCTCGTCGCGCTTGCCGCACACCCGCGCGTCGTCGGGATCGGCGAAACCGGGCTCGATTTTCATTACGACCACAGCCCGCGCGATCTCCAGGAACGGGTGTTTCGCGCCCATATCGCCGCGTCGCGGGCGAGCGGGTTGCCGCTGATCATCCATGCCCGCGAGGCCGATGACGAGGTCGCGCGAATTCTCCGGGAGGAGAGGCCGCCGCCCGGCGTGCTGCATTGCTTCAGCAGCGGCCGGGCGCTGGCCGAAGCAGCGCTCGATCTCGGCTTCTACATCTCGATTTCCGGCATCGTCACCTTCCGCAACGCCGAGGAATTGCGCGCCATCGTGCGCGATGTGCCGCTCGATCGGCTGCTGGTCGAGACCGATGCGCCCTATCTCGCGCCGGTGCCTTATCGCGGACGGCGCAACGAGCCGGCCTATGTTGCGGCGACCGCAAATGCTGTCGCCGCGCTGAAAGAGGTCGAGCCGGCAGAGCTTGCCGCGGCGACGACCGAGAATTTCTTCAAGCTGTTTCAGAAGGCGGTGCGGCCCGCGCCCGTGGCATGAAAGCGACCCTGCTTGGTTGCGGCCCGTCCTGGGGCGTGCCGGCGATCGGCCCGAACTGGGGGCGCTGCGACCCCACCGAGCCGCGCAACTATCGGCGCCGCTGCTCGCTGCTCGTCGAAAGCCGGGGTGCCGCGCTGCTGATCGATACCTCGCCCGATTTGCGCCAGCAGCTGCTCGATGCCGGCGCTGCCCGGCTCGACGCCGTGCTGTTGACCCATGCACATGCCGATCATCTTCATGGAATAGATGATATTCGTATAGTTAACCAATTAACAGGAAAGCCAATACCGCTTTATGCCAACGCCGAGACCTTGGGTGAAGTCGAGCGGCGTTTCGGCTACGCGCTGAGGCCGGTGGTGCCGGGCAGGCCGGTGTACCGGCCGGCGCTCACGCCATATCAGATTAATGGGCCGTTTCGCGCAGCAGGGATGATGGTCGAGCCGTTTGTGCAAGGTCACGGTTTCAGCACGACGACAGGAATCCGCATCGGGAAGCTCGCTTATTCGACCGATGCGGTCGAACTCGACGACAATGCCTTCGCGGCGCTCGCCGGAGTCGAGCTGTGGATCGTCGATTGCCTGCGCCGCGAGCCGCACCCGACGCACAGCCATCTGGCCAAGACGCTCGCCTGGATCGCGCGCGTCCGGCCGCGCCGGGCGATCCTGACCCATATGGACCAAAGCCTCGATTATCGCGAGCTCAGTGCCGAACTGCCGGAAGGGGTCGAGCCCGGCTATGACGGGCTGACGATCGAATTGCCCGACCCGTGATTCGCCCGGGCCCGCGCGCCGGCGCCTCGGTTCAATCCGCGCCGCGTGCCGCGGGCAGCGCGGCTGCGGTCGCCGGTTCCCCCGTCATCAGCCAGCGATACCCCAGACCGCCGGCGATGCCCCCGAGGATTGGGGCGAGCCAGAACAGCCAAAGCTGAGCCAACGCCCAGCCGCCGACAAAAACCGCCGGGCCGGTGCTGCGCGCCGGGTTGACCGAGGTATTGGTTACCGGGATGCTGATCAGATGGATCAACGTCAGGGCGAGCCCGATCGCGATCGGCGCGAAGCCGGCCGGAGCGCGGCTGTCGGTTGCGCCCATGATCACGAAGAGAAACCCTGCGGTCAGCACCAGTTCGCAGACGAACCCGGAGAGGAGGGAATAGCCGCCGGGCGAATGCGCGCCATACCCGTCCGACCCAAGCCCGCCCGCAATGTCGAAGCCGGCCTTGCCGCTGGCGATCAGGTAAAGGACGGCGCCGGCGAGGATGGCGCCGACGACCTGCGCAACGATGTAGGGCAGCAATTCGCCGGCAGGAGTGCGGCCGCCGGCAAACAGCCCAACCGTGACCGCCGGGTTGAAATGGCCTCCCGAAATATGGCCCACGGCATAGGCCATCGTCAGCACGGTCAGGCCAAAGGCCAGCGCCACACCGACAAAGCCAATGCCGACTTCCGGGAATTTCGCGGCCAGCACGGCGCTGCCGCATCCCCCCAGCACCAGCCAGAAGGTGCCGATCAACTCGGCGGCGAATTTTTTTGATAACGGCACGGCGCCCTCCCGTTGTTCCCCGCAACGGCCCGATTGAACTCGCCATCAGACAACGTAAATTTTGCGCCAGGGTTCAATTGCAATAGACATTTTGTCGTCGTTGATCGAGGTAATGCGCGATGCTGCGAAGAGCCCAGCCCGAGGACCGCGCCGCGGTCGAGGCAATCGTCGGCGCCGCTTATTCGGTTTATGTCGAACGCCTCGGCAAGCCGCCGGGGCCGATGCTCGACGATTACATCAGGCTGATCGATGAGGGCGCGGTCAGCGTGCTCGAGGAGCCGGATGGCGCAATCGCCGCCTTGATCGTGCTGCTGCCGAAATCCGATCATCTGCTGCTCGACAATGTCGCGGTCCGCCCGGACCGACAGGGCCAGGGCCTCGGGCGCCAGCTGGTCACCTTCGCCGAGAGTGAAGCGCGGCGCCTCGGCCACGGTGAGCTGCGGCTCTACACGCACGCAACGATGATCGAGAATATCGCGCTCTACGCGCGGCTCGGTTTCCGCGAGACCGGCCGCGGCCGCGAGGCCGGTTACGACCGCGTGTTCATGACAAAGCGCCTCGGCAGCGCCGACCCCGGTTCTTCGCCCTGAACACGGATATTATTGGCGA
>JBGPTQ010000406.1:0-2923 GCA_041490725.1 Allostellaceae bacterium
ACTGGCGTTCGACGGGGCGGCGACGTCTCGCCCGCAGCCGGAATTCCTGCGGCTGTTGACGGATCCGACCTTGCGCGCGGTCGTGATCTGCCCGTCGAACCCGTTCATCAGCATCGATCCGATCCTCGCCGTGCCGGGAGTCCGCGCCGCGCTGCGCCAGTGCCCGGCGCCGGTCGTCGCGGTGTCGCCGATCATCGCCGGCAAGGCGGTCAAGGGGCCGACCGCGAAGATGATGGCTGAGTTGGGCCTGCCGGTCGATGCCGCCGCGGTGGCACGGCATTACCGCGATTTCCTCGACCTCTACATCGCCGACGAGGAGGATAGAGCGGCAGTGGCCGGGCTCGACATGCCGGTGGTGGTGGCGCGCACGCTGATGCAGAGCTTGGCCGATCGCGAGGCGCTGGCGCGCACCGTCCTCGCCGCCGCCGAGCGGGTCCGCAAATGAATGGGATGACCGCCGTGCGTCCTTCGAGACGCGCCCCTTGGGCGCTCCTCAGGATGACGGGTTTTTCTTTGTGTCATCCACAGACTGCCGTCATCCTGAGGTGCCTTGCGCAGCAAGGCCTCGAAGGACGCAAGATGCCGTTGCGGTGCAAATGAGCCTTGCCCAGGGCATCTGGGCGGTGATCCCGGTCAAGGACACATCCGCCGCGAAGCAGCGCCTCGCGCCGGTCTTGCCGCCGCCTCTGCGCCAGGCGTTGGCGCTGGCGATGCTCGAAGATGTGCTGGCGGCGTTGGCCGAGGTGCCCGGCCTCGGTGGCCGCCTGCTCGTCACGACTGACCCGGCGGCGCTGCTTCTCGCCGCCCGCTACGACGCCCGGTGCATGGAAGAGGGCGCCGGTGACGGGCACAGCGAGGCCGTCGCCGCCGCGGCCCGGCATCTTGCCAGGGAGGGGAGGGGGAGCATGCTGACGCTGCCCGGCGACATCCCGCTCGTCACCGCGGCGCAGATCATCCGGCTCATCGCCGCGCACGGCCCGGCGCCGTCCTTCACGATCGCCCCGTCGCATGACGAGCGCGGCTCGAACGCGATCCTCCTCTCGCCGCCGGATGCGGTGACGCTGCGCTTTGGCGAGGACAGTTTCTTCCCGCATCTCGCTGCTGCCGAGGCGCGAGGCATCTCGCCGAGTGTCGTGCATCTGCCGGGCATCGCCTTGGATATCGACAATCCCCTCGACCTCGCGCATTTTGCGCGGCTCGGGTCGCAGACGCGCGCCGGCCTGCTGCTCGCCGAAAACGCTGGCGTGCTGGCCCGCGTTTAGGGGTTGCTCAGCGAGCGAGCGGCGGATTTATTGAGCCGTCATGCCCGCGAAAGCGGGCATCCAGGGCGAGCGACGGTTCCGTAGCTCTGGATTCCCGCTTTCGCGGGAATGACGGACGATGAAAGTTGGGTCGGAGGGCTGGGTGGTAGGGTTCGCGGCAATTCTCGATCGGGCCGAAACCGGCGCGCTTCTCTCCGCCGACGAGGCGCTGGCGCTCGCCGATACGAGCGACCTCACGGCGCTGATGCCGGTCGCCGCCGCGCTGCGCGATCAAGGGCATGGGCCGCTGGTCTCCTATTCGCGGAAGGTGTTCATCCCGCTGACCCAGCTGTGCCGCGACGTGTGCCATTACTGCACCTTCGCGCATCCGCCGCGGCGCGGCGAGCCGGTCTATCTCGACGCCGAGCAGGTGCTCGCGATCGCCCGCGCCGGCGCCCGCGCCGGCTGTCACGAGGCCCTCTTCACGCTGGGCGACAAGCCCGAATTGCGTTACCAGGCGGCCCGCGAGGCGCTGGCGCGGCTCGGCCATCAGACGACGTTCTCCTATCTCGCCGAAATGAGCGCCCTGGTGCTGAAAGAAACCGGGCTCCTGCCGCATCTCAATCCCGGCGTGATGAGCCGGGCCGAGATCGAGAGCCTGCGCCCGGTTTCGGTATCGCAGGGCATCATGCTGGAAAGCGCCGCCGAGCGGCTCAGCCGCCGCGGCGGACCGCATTTCGGCTCGCCCGACAAGGCCCCGGCGCGGCGGCTCGACTGCATCGCAGCGGCTGGCGAGGCGGCGGTGCCGTTCACCTCGGGGATCCTCATTGGCATCGGCGAGACGAGGGTCGAGCGCATCGAGTCGCTGCTGGCGTTGCGCGATCTCCACGAGCGCCACGGCCACATCCAGGAAATCATCATCCAGAATTTCCGGGCCAAGCCCGAGACCCGCATGGCGTCAGCGCCCGAGCCCGACCGGGCCGACCATCTGTGGACGATCGCCGTCGCCCGGCTGATCTTCGGGCCTCAAATGAACATCCAGGCGCCGCCCAATCTGATGCCCGACGCGCTCGAAGAGATGATCGCCGCCGGGATCAACGATTGGGGCGGGGTGTCGCCGGTCACCCCCGACCACGTCAACCCGGAGGCGCCGTGGCCGGCCCTCGACCTCCTGGCGCGGCGCACCGAAGCGGCCGGCAAGCTCTTGGTCGAGCGGCTCGCGATCTACCCGGCTTACGCGCAGGACGCGGCGCGCTGGCTTGATCCCAAGCTGCGCACCCCGGTATTGCGCGCGGTCGACGGCGAGGGCTTCGCGCGCACCGACCCTTGGATCCCGGGCGCCGGGACGCCGCCGCCGACAGAGCCCCGCAGGCCCCACCCTCCCGCAGCTAACGCTGCGGGTCCCTCCCTCCTCCCCCGCAAGCGGGGGAGGGCTGGGGTGGGGGCTTTACGCGACATCCTCGATCGCGCGGCCTCCGGCGCGACCCTTGGCGAAGCCGATATCGTCCGCCTCTTTGGCGCGCGCGGCGACGATTTCGCCGCGGTGTGCGAGGCCGCCGACCAGCTGCGGCGCGCAGTCTCGGGCGACACGGTCACCTATGTCGTCACCCGCAACATCAACTACACCAACATCTGCTATTTCCGCTGCCAGTTCTGCGCCTTCTCCAAAGGCAAGCTCAGCG
>JBGPTQ010000407.1:0-2915 GCA_041490725.1 Allostellaceae bacterium
CGCGACCGCTGGTCGAAGCCGTCCGGCTCGCCCTCGCCGCCTTGCCGGACGACAGCCCGCCCGCGGCGATCCTGGCCACATTGCCGGTGGCGATCGCGGCGCTGTTGCGAACCCGCTCAGGCGCCGCGCCGCTCGCTCCCGACCCGGCGCGCGGCACCGCCGACGACCTTTTACGCATGGTGCATGGCGAGCCGGTCATGCCGGTCATGGCCGAGGCGCTCGACGCCTACTTCACCGCGGTCATCGATAACGGTCTCAATACCTCGGCCTTTACCGCCCGGGTCATCGCCTCGAGCCGGGCCTCCTTGGTATCGGCCGCGCTCGGCGCCTATTGCGCGTTTACCGGACCGCTCCATGGCGGCGCGCCGGGGCCGACCCTCGACATGCTCGACGAGGCGGCGACGAGCGGCGATGTTGCGGGCTGGGCCGAGCAGAAGCTCGCCACGGGCGAGCGGCTGATGGGGTTCGGCCATCGCGTGTTCCGGCTCGGCGATCCGCGCGCGGCGGTGTTGCGGACCGCGCTGGAGCGGCTCGGCGCGCAGCTCGGCCCCGCGGCGGGCCGGCTCGCCTTCGCGGCCGAGGTCGAGCGCGCCGTCGGCGCCGCCTTCGCCCGGCTGAAGCCCGGCCGGCCGCCGCTGCAGCCCAATGTCGAGATCAATGCCGCGCTGCTGCTCGACGCGGTCGGGCTGCCGCGCGACGCGTTCACGCCGGTTTTCGCGGTGGCGCGAGGCGCGGGCTGGCTCGCCCATGCGATGGAGCAGCAACGCGAGGGGCGGCTGATCCGCCCCTCCTCGGCTTATGTTGGGCCGCGACCGAAGGGCGTCGCCAGCGAGGCCTGAACCGCCGCGATGCGGTTTCTGCTAGTCGATGGACCAGCGGTATCCGACGGTCGGCGTTTGCCGAACCGTCCGGCTCAACCCGAAGGTCGGGCCGGTATAAGCCGGCTGCGGCGCGGCCACCGGCGAGTTTTTCGGCGGTGTCGCGATGCGCTCGCCGGCGACGATCTGCTGTGAAATCTGCGGAACCGGGTCGAGATTGACGCAATTGCGCGATTGGCCGGGTGGGCACGCCGACCAGGCCGGGCCGCTGCCCACGAGGGACGCCACGACAATCGCGGCCGACACGCCAGCCCGCATCGTTGCCCCCTGTTTCCGTCGGTCTTGCCGAATTGTTACATGAAAAATTCGCTATAGACGAATCCGAAATCAACGGCGAGTGGCCTGCGCCACAGGGCTCGGACGGCTTCCTGCCGCATGGCGGGTACGATAGCGTGAGGGCAGGGGGACCGGGCGCCCGACCGGCATTCTACCGCTACCGGCGGCGCCGGCCGGGCTCGCGTTGCGCCGGTTGAAGAAAACCCCTTACGTGACGACATTCTAACCGTTATCAATGTTCTAGAAACCATTCGCGTTTAGGTTGCCTGGAGCCAATCGGTTGCGCGGCGGTTGGCTCGCGCCGTGCGGCTCAGCCGGGGAACCCGGGTATAGCGGTTCCGTTCTAACATGCGCTGGTCGCGCAACGACCGGTTTAGCAACGAGGCGAGTATCTTGACACCCCCCCGGATCGCCAGAAATCGTCGTCTTCGGCAGTGCGGCCGGGCCGTTCGCCTTGCGCTAGCGCTAGCAGCCGCTTATGCGCTGGCAGCGGCAAGCGCCAACGCCGAAGTGCCGGGGAGCAGCGCAGCCCTGCTGCTTCCCGCCTCATTGCAGCCGGCGGACGCGGCGGCGGGGGCGAGCCCCGGCGCCGGCGGCGACGGCGATATCAGAAGCCGCATCGGGAGCGCCTCGGGGCTCGTCGTCGCCGGCGAGAGGCTGCACGGCGCGCTGTTGCGGCAATTCTACAGGGCGCACAATTTTGAGATGGTCTGGGCGACGCGGCAACCGCAGGCGCAAGCGCTGCTCAACGCGGTGCTGCGGGCCGGTGAGCACGGCCTCGACCCCAATCTGTTTCACGGCGCGCTATTGCGAAACGCGGCGGCGCTGCCGCCGATCGAGTTCGAGCTCGTGCTGTCGGATGCCGCTCTCGCCTATGCCGACGCGCTCGCCCGCGGCGCCGTGCCGATCGAAGCTCGCCTGGATGACGAGGATTTGAGGCCGGAGCCGATCGATGTCGCCGCGGCGCTCGACAATGCCATCAACAGCCCCGATCCGGCGGCGGCGATCGCGGCGCTGGCACCGAATTCGCCGGCCTATACGGCGCTGCGGCAAGCCTTGCAATCCTACCGATCGGCTGCCGCGGACGGCGAGACGGCGCGGATCGGCGCTGATGATGCCGGCACGCCCCAGCCGCACCCTTTGTCAGCCGACGCGAGCAACGAGGCCCGGGTGCGCCAGATCACGGTGAACCTCGAACGCTTGCGCTGGTTGCCGCGCGGCCTCCCGGCCGACCGCGTCTGGGTCAATATCGCAGACGCAAAGCTCGTGCTTTACCGCGATGACCAGCCGGTATTCGCGACCCGCGTCGTTGTCGGCCAATTCGATTGGCAGACCCCGGAATTGCAGGCCTCGATCGAGAGCCTGCTGTTCAACCCGCCGTGGAACGTGCCCCCGTCGATCGCGGCCCAGGAGATCCTGCCAAAGCTCGACCAGGACCCGGATTACCTCACTCGGCATCACATGGTTCGACGCAGCAACGGCGCGATCCAGCAGCTCCCCGGAGTGGGGACCGCCCTGGGCCAGCTCAAATTCGAGTTGCCGAACCGGTTTGACGTGTACCTGCACGACACCCCGCTGAAGAACCTGTTCAGCCGCGACAACCGCCGCCAGAGCCACGGCTGCGTCCGGGTGCAGAACCCGCGCGAGCTGGCCGCGCTGTTGCTGCAGCAGCCGGTCGCGGTGATCAACCAGGGGATCGCGCTGGGCTACACCAATCGCCGCATGTTGCCGGTGCCGATCCCGGTGTTCCTGGTCTACCAG
>JBGPTQ010000408.1:0-2903 GCA_041490725.1 Allostellaceae bacterium
ATCGTGTCGAGCTGGAACAGCGCCGAGCGCACCAGCCGCCACTGCGTGAAGTACTCCTTCTCCATCTCCGGCGTGTCGGGAGCGCGCACCGCCTTGAAGCCGGTCGAATGGAACGAGATCGGGAATTTGCACTCGGCCGCCGCCTCCCACAGCGCGTACCAGCCGTGGTGATAGAGCGGCGGCGACATGCGCTTGAAGGCGAGATCGCCGCCCTTCAGCCCCATCCTGGCGCAGCGCCGCACCTCGGCCGCCGCCGCGGCGGGATCGGTGTTGGGAATGATCGCCAGCGGGAAAATCCGGTTCGGGTCGGAACGCTTGGCGAAATCGGCCACCCAATCGTTGTACCGGGCGTCGACCCAGACGCGCAGATCGGCATCGTCGAGCAGATCGTTGACCATCAGGCAGCCATAGATGATCTCCTTTTCGAGCCCGTCGCGGTCGAGATCGGCCAAGCGCAATTCCGGGGTCGTCGGCCGCGGCTTGGCGCCGGGGAAGCAATCCCACTCGAAGCCGCCCGCCTTCATGTCGTCGATATGGTCGAACATGCCCTTGGTGTACGGCAGAAAGCCCGGGCCGACGCCGTTCCACATGCCCCGGTCCTTGTCATCGAGAAACCAGTGCTGGCCGTCGTTGCGCTCCTCGACGCGCGGCGCCAACTTCTTCCACTTCGCCGGCGCCTGCGATGACCACAAATCGGCCGGGCAATAGGTCAGGTCGATGTGGTTGTCGCCGGAAATGAGCTTCTGTTGCATCGCGCTCCTCGCTCCTTCTCGATTAGCCGCCGGTTACCTTGCGGCGATAGGATAGCGGGCAGCGCCGGTCGGTTTCAACGCGCTTCGTCGCAAGGGTGGTCGGCGTCGAACGCGCGAGGCCGCCGGCGCGCCTTGTGGAGCGCGCGATAGCGGTCGCCGCAATGCCGCAGGCTCGTCCCATGAAGGTGGAGCATCGCGCGCCAGCGGCGGTATGATGGCGTCATCGACAGGGGAAACGCGATGGCCGAGGGGCGGGTGGAGCGGCGACTGACGGCGATCCTCGCCGCCGACGTCGCCGGCTATTCGCGTCTGATCGGGGTCGATGAGGAAGGCACGCTGGCGGCGCTCCGGGCATTGCGGCGCGAGCTGATCGACCCGGGCATCGCCGAACATAAGGGGCGCATCGTCAAAACGACCGGCGACGGGCTGCTGGTGGAATTCGCCAGCGTCGTCGATGCCTTGCGCTGCGCCGCAGCGGTGCAGGGCGCGATGGCCGAGCGCAACGGGCCGACCCCAGCCGACCGGCGCATCGAGTTCCGCATCGGCATCCATCAGGGCGATGTGGTCATCGAAGACGACGATATTTTCGGTGACGGGGTGAATGTTGCCGCCCGCCTCGAAGGCCTGGCCGAGCCGGGCGGCATCTGCGTCTCGGCGCGGGTGCAGGAGGATGCCGCCGGCAGGCTCGACCTCGCCTTCGAGGATCTCGGCGAGCAGGCGCTCAAAAACATCGCCCGGCCGGTGCGGGTTTATCGCGTCGGACCGCTTCCGTCCCGGCCGCATGCGGGCGGGACGCAAGCGGTCCAACCGGCTCTGCCGCTGCCCGACAAGCCATCGATCGCGGTCTTGCCGTTCGCCAACATGAGCGGCGACCCGGAGCAGGAATATTTCGCCGACGGCATGGTCGAGGAAATCATCACCGCGCTGTCGAAGATCCGCTGGTTTTTCGTCATCGCGCGCAACAGCACCTTCACCTACAAGGGGCACGCGGTCGACGTGAAGCAGGTCGGGCGCGAGCTGGGCGTGCGCTATGTGCTCGAAGGCAGCGTGCGCAAATCCGGCAACCGCATCCGCCTCACCGCGCAGCTGGTCGAGGCGGCAACCGGCAACCACGTGTGGGCCGAGCGCTATGACCGCGATCTCGCCGACATTTTCGCGGTGCAGGACGAGATCACCGAGCGGGTCGTCGCGGCGATCGAGCCGGAATTGTATGCGGCCGAGCAGGTTCGCAGCCAAAGCAAGCCGCCCGACAGCCTCGACGCCTGGGAGTGCGTGATCCGCGCGCTGTCCCTCATTGGCCAGGGCACCCGCGATGAAAACACCGAGGCCGAAGCGTTATGCCGACGTGCGATCGCGATCGCGCCCGGCTACGGGAGAGCGCATAGCCTGCTGGCCTGGGCGCTGTTGCGCCGCTCGGATTGGTCCAGCGATATCAAAATCATCGTGCCAGAGGCGAGTGCGGAAGCGCGAATCGCACTCGGGCTCGACGAACGCGACCCCTGGGCGCATCTGGCGCAGGGAGTGGTGCTGTTTCGAATGCGCCAGCCGGGCGACGCGGAACGCGCCTTCCGCCGCGCGATAGACCTCAATCCAAACTTCGCCCTGGCTCATGCCCGTCTCGCGACTTCGCTCACCGTTCAAGGGTCGTACCAAGAGGCCATCGACAGCGCCGAACATGCGCTGCGGCTGAGCCCGCGCGATCGGCCTGTGGGCACCTATGCCTCGATCGCAATGGCGATGGTCCATCTGGTTGCCGGGCGCTATCCGGAGTGCGTCACCTCGGTGCGTAACGTGATCGAGAAAAGTCCGGAGTGGCTCCAGGGACATGCCGTTTTGACCGCTGCGCTCGGGCTGGCGGGGGATCTGACCGCAGCGGCTGAGGCGCGGGATACACTGCTCCGCCTGCGGCCCGACTACTCGCTGACATGGATGCTTCAGAACTCCGTAGACACGGGCAGGCTGACCGATCGTCTTCGCGAAGGTTTGCGCAAGGCCGGGGTGCCGGAGGCATGACCGCGACCCGCCGCCTCGCCGCGATTTTGGCTGCCGATGTCGCCGGCTATTCACGGCTGATGGGGGCGGACGAGGAGGGCACGCTCGCGCGGCTCAACGCGCATCGCCGCGCGCTCTTTGATCCGAAGATCGCCGAGC
>JBGPTQ010000409.1:0-2899 GCA_041490725.1 Allostellaceae bacterium
GCCCGGTGCCGATCGCCCAGACCGGCTCGTAGGCGATGACCAGCTTGTCGGCGGCGGCGCCCCCACCTTGCGAACCATCGGGCAGGGAGCCGGCGAGCTGCCCCGTAACAACCGCGATTGCCGTGCCCGCCTCGCGCTCCGCGCGGGTCTCGCCGACACAGAGGATCGCAATGAGCCCAGCGCGCCACGCGGCCAGGGCCTTCGCCCGGACGTCCGAATCGGTCTCGCCGCAGCCATGACGCCGCTCGGAATGACCGACGATGACGTGGCTGCAGCCGCAATCCCGCAACATCTCGGCGCTGATAGAGCCGGTGTAGGCGCCAGCGGGCGCGGCATGGCAATCCTGGCCGCCGAGCGCGACGCCGCTGCCGGCGAGCGCCTCGCCGACGGGCGCGAGCAGGGTGGCGGGAGGGCATATCAGCAGCTCGCAGGCATGCGGCGCCTTCGCCTGCTCGGCGAGCGCGCGCGCCAGGGCGATTCCATCGGCGCGTTGCCCGTTCATCTTCCAATTGCCGGCGACGAGGCGTTTTCGTTCAGGCATTTCCATTTCTCCACGCGGCCTGCGCGCCGGCACGGGCGAATGTTGCGGCACCGCCAGGCCATCTCTATGTTCGGTTCTACGATCACACCGGGATTCGCCGAGGTCAACCAACGGGCGGCGCCCAAATCGCGAACGAATTGGGCAATTCGCGGCTATCGACCTGGCAGCCCGCAAAACCGAGCTTTTCGCGCCATGATGCAACTCATCCGCGGCAGAGCGGGCTCAATCATCGTCAAGATCCTGTTCGGGCTCTTGATCGTCGCGTTCGGGTTCTGGGGCATTGGCGATTATGTGAGGGACCGTCCGTCGCCCGATACCGTCATCGCCAAAGTCGGCGACCAGAGCATCCGGGCCGACGATTTGCAGCGGGCCCTAGAGCCCGCCCTGGAGCGCCTGCGCGCTCAATTCGGTACCTCGATCGACACGCGGCAGGTCAAGCAGCTCGGGATCCTCGACACGCTGCTGGGCCAGCTGATCGACCGCAGCCTGCTCGACCAGGAAACCGCGCGGCTCGGCCTCGAGGTCTCCGACGAGGCGGTCCGCAACGCGATCTACACCAACCCGGCGTTCCGCGGGTCCGACGGCAAGTTCGATCGCCAGCTGTTCGCCCAGGTGCTGATGACGAACCGGCTTAGCGAGGACCAGCTGGTGGCGCGGCTACGGCACGACATTCCGCGCAGCGACCTGTTACAGGCGATCACCGCCGGCATCGGCGAGCCGCGGCCGGTGGTCGATATCCTGTACCGCTATCGCAATGAAAAGCGGCTGGCCGACATCGTCGCCTTCCCCGCGGCGGCCGTCACCGATATTGCCGAGCCGAGCGAGACCGATCTGAGCAAGTTCTATCAGGCCAATCCGGACCTGTTCCGCGCCCCCGAATACCGCGGCTTCACCGTCGCGAGCCTGTCTCCCGCCGATCTCGAGCAACCCGGCGGGATCGCGGACGACAAGCTCCGCACGGAATACGAGCAGCGCAAGGACGAGTTCGAGACGCCAGAGCGGCGCGAAATCCAGCAAATCCTCGCGCCTTCCGAAGAAAAGGCCAAGGAAGCCGAGGCCGCGCTCGCTTCCGGCAAGGATTGGAAGGAAGTCGCAACGACGATCGCCGGGCAGGATCCGGAGACGGTCGACCTCGGCCTCTTGAACCGCCTGGAAATACCGCGCGAGCTGGGCGACGTCGCCTTCGAGTTGCCGCTCAACCAGCCGAGCCAGCCGATAAAAAGCCCGCTCGGCTGGCACCTCCTGCGAGTCGTCAAGATCGAACCGGCCGCGATGCAAAGCTTCGACGAGGCCAAGCCCAAGATCGAGGCCGAGCTGAAGCTTCAGGAAACCACCGACCGCCTCGACAAGATCGGCAACCAGGCCGACGACGCACTCGCCGGCGGCACCCCGCTCGCCGATGTCGCCGCAAAATACCAACTCAAGACCGCGACGGTCACGGCATCCGATGAGGGCGGTCGCGACCCCCAGGGTCAGGCGGTCACCCTGTCCATCGCGCCCGACGAGATCCTCAAGACCGTATTCGCGACCAACCAGGGCGACACCAGCCGGCTCATCGACATGAAGGACGGTTCGATCTTCGCCGTCCATGTCGACAAGATCACTCCACCTCAGGTGAGGCCGCTCGCCGAGGTCAAGGGCCAGGCGGTTGCCGCCTGGCAGGCCGAGCAGAAGCGCCAGACTGCGACCAAACAGGCCGAAGCGCTTGGCGCCGCGGTCACCCCCGATTTGGCGCTCGCCAAGGTGGCGGGCGACAAGGGATTGACGCTGCTCGCCGCGGCGCCGCTGTCGCGCAGCGCAGCGCCGGGCCAGACCGTCCCGCCGGAGCTGGTTACCAAGCTGTTCGCCGCGAAGCCCGGCGATGTCGTCACCGCGAGCGACACAACCGGCGCCTATACCGCCCAGCTCAAGGAGATCCAGTCGCCCGAAAGCATTCCCGACGCGGCCGCCGCCGGGCTGTCGGATCAGCTTGCCGGCGAGGCAAGGGTCGGCATCGCCGGCGAATTTACCGCGGCCCTGCGCCGCCGCGTCCCGGTCGAGATCCAGCGCGAAGCGCTCGACCGCATGTTCTGAAAACGCTTTAACGCAGAGGTCGCTGAGGGCGCGCAAAGGACGCAGAGGAAAAATAACCTTCGCGTCCTCTGCGTAATCCTCCGCGTCCTTTGCGTTAAAGCGTTCCTGTTTGCTACTCTCCCACCGCCACCGGCTCGCACAGCAGCGCCAGCGCCTGCTCGATAATCGGCATGCCGATCTCGCCGGGCGAGGTCATCACCGATTCGGGGTGGAACTGCACCGCCGCGATCGGCAGCGAATTGTGCTCGATCGCCATGATCACCCGATCATCCTCGGTCTCTGCCA
>JBGPTQ010000410.1:0-2895 GCA_041490725.1 Allostellaceae bacterium
CCATGGGCGAATGCGCCGCAGCCAATCGCGATCCGCTCCGGCTTCGGGGCAGAGCGCGCGCTTGATCGCAGGATTGACGAAAATGCGCGCCACCGCGGCGCCGCGCCCCGCGGTTTCCAGCAGCTTGCGGTGCTGCGGCCGCCAGGATGCCGGGTCGACATCATCGCCGTTCGCCGCAACCAATTTGGTCGCCGACATTTGGTCGCGCTCGGCTGCGCTTAGCCGGCGATCCGGCATCGGCGTCAGCCACAGATCGGCGTCGAGCCCGATCTGGTGCGAGGCATGGCCGGTCAATGTCGGCCCGCCGCGCGGCTGCCCGATATCGCCGACCAGCAGACCGGGCCACTGCGCGCCCGCAGCTGCCGTGACAGCAAGCCGTTCGAGAAACGCGATCAGCACCGGGTGTCCCCAGGCGCGATCGCGCGACGGCCGCATCACCTGCCAGTTCGGACCGTCCGCCGGCAGCGCCGTCGCGCCGGCAACGCAACCCCTCGTGTAGGTCCCGATCGCCAGGGCCGATCCGGGGGCGGGGCTCGCCGCCAGCCCGAACACCCGCTTTGCCGCGTCCTGCGGCAGCCGAGCCAGCAGCGCGGCGCGGTGCGCGGCCTCCTGCGCGGCGGTATCCTGAGCCCGCGCCGCCGTCGAGCCTGCCGCCAAAACCGCGACAACGACACCGGCGGCGATTACCCTTGACAAGTAGCTTTCAGCCGCCGCCAAGTCCCGGCAAGACCGGCGGGATGTTAACAATTTGCTAACGAATGTCGCGCCAAATGCCGGCTGTCGCACCACCGCCCGCCGCATACCAACCCGCCCTTCCGCCGCAAATGCGCGAGAAATTCTTCAGATGCAAGGTGATGAGCGCCCGCGCCTCGCGACGAAACGGATCCTGATCGTCGAGGACAACGAGCTCAACATGAAGCTCTTGCGGGATGTCCTCGAGGCTTATGGTTACGTAACTATTACCACCGGGGAGGGCGCGGCAGCGCTTCCCCTGGCCTGCGACAATCGGCCCGATCTGATCCTGATGGACCTTCAGCTGCCGGACATCTCCGGATTCGACGCCGTCCGCCAGCTGAAGCAGCATGATGAGACGCGGCGCATCCCAGTCGTCGCGGTCACCGCCTTCGCGATGGCCGGCGACGAAGGCAAAGCCCTGAAGAGCGGATGCGATGGCTATGTCGCCAAGCCGATTCTGCTGCGCGATTTCCTCGACCTTGTCGAACGATTCACCGGCGGGGCGGGTGGACCGCGATAGGGCGCCGCCGCGACCGGCTGTGTCGCCGGCCGCGGGTCGCAGCGCGAGAGGGTATGAGGGGCGCACGGGTTGCCGGCGGTAAGCGGTGCCTGGCCTCGCCAGACCCCGAACACCGTCCGGGGCTTGCTGTCCGGCGCAAGGTCGCGCGCGGCGGCCTTCCCGCGACGACGAGGGCGGAGTAACGTCGCCGCCAGATGCGGTCTTCGACGGGCGCCGGCCATGAAGCTCTACGGCTATTTTCGATCCTCCGCGGCGTTTCGCGTGCGCATCGCCCTCAATCTCAAAAAGCTCGATTACGAGAACGCCTTCATCCACCTGCGCCGGGGCGGCCAAACCGAACCGGAGTTTCTCGGCGTCAACCCACAGGGCCTGGTGCCGGCGCTGGAGACCGGCGGACACACGCTGACCCAGTCGTTGCCGATCATCGAATACCTCGACGAGATGCATCCCGAGCCGCCGCTCTTACCGCGCGACGCCGCCGGCCGGGCCCGTGTCCGCGCGCTGGCCGCGATCGTTGCCTGCGACATTCATCCGCTCAACAATTTGCGCGTGCTCCACTATCTGCAGGGGCCGCTCGGGCATGACCAAGGCGCCATCGAGACCTGGTACAATCACTGGATCGATAGCGGCTTTCGCGCGCTCGAGGGTCTGTTGGCCGGGGATCGCCGGACCGCCGCGTTTTGCCACGGCGACCGGCCCGGCCTGGCCGACATCGCCCTCGTGCCGCAGGTGGTCAATGCCGAGCGCTACCGGCTCGACCTTTCGCCTTATCCGACCATCGCCAGGATCTTTGAGACTTGCATGAAGCTCGACGCCTTTGCCGCCGCCCATCCGGGGCGGCAGCCCGATCGCGACGCATGATCCCGCCCGCATATCGCCACGGCAAGCCGCCGCGGACGCGCATCAAGGCGCTCGCCGCCGGCGCATTTCTCGCCCTCAGCGCCAACGGCTGCACCCCGGGCGCGGATGCGCCGGTCGGTACCCGCGATCTCGGGCTGATCGAGGACACCATGCAGCAGGTCGCCAAGAGCTATGTCGTGCCGGTGCAGCCCGACCAGCTCGTCAACGGTGCCCTCAAAGGCATGTTGAGCAAGCTCGATCCGCATTCCGATTACATGACCGAGCACGAATATCGCGAGCTGATCTCCACCACCAGCGGCCAGTTCGGCGGGGTGGGCATCGAGATCTCGGTCGAAGGAGGGGTGCCGCAAGTCATCTCGGCGATCGAGGGTACGCCGGCCTCGGTCGGCCGCAACGAGCCCGGCGACCGTATCGTCAAGGCCGACGGCCAGCCGATCGTCGGGATGGATATCGGCGAGGTCGTCCGGCGCTTGCGCGGCAAGCCCGGGACCCCGGTCGTGCTGACGATCGCGCGGGCGAACCGGGCGGTGTTCGACCTGTCGATCACCCGCGCGATCATTCATGTCGAGTCGGTCAAGTCGGCACTGAAGCCGGGCGGCATCGGCTATGTCCGGATCAGCACCTTCGACGAGACCACTCCCTCCGAGCTGCGCACCGCGCTGTCGCGCCTGCGCCAGGGAGCCGGCGGGCGCCTCGCCGGGCTGGTCCTCGATCTGCGCAATGATGCCGGCGGGTTGCTCGATGCGGCCGTCGAGGTTGCCGGCGATTTTCTCGATTCC
>JBGPTQ010000411.1:0-2893 GCA_041490725.1 Allostellaceae bacterium
CGAACGGGTTGCCGATCGCCAGCACCCAGTCGCCGACCCGGACCTTGCTCGAATCGCCCCAGCTGGCGGCCGGCAGCGGGGTCTTGGCATCGACCTTGAGCAAGGCCAGATCGGTGACCGCATCGCGCCCGATGACCTGCGCCTGCAACGCGGTATCGTCGGCCAGGGTCACCGTGATCTGCTCGGCGTTGGCGATCACGTGGTTGTTGGTGACGATCAACCCCGAGGGGTCGATGACGAAGCCCGAGCCCAGCGAGGCGATCCGCGGGCCCGGCCCTCCCGGTCCGCCCTTGTCACCGAAGAAGTCGCGGAACACTTCGTCGAGCGTGCTGCCGGGCGAACTTTGCGGCGCCTCTTGCGCGGTCTTGGCGGGTGGCGGCGCGGCCTGGGTCGAGATATTGACGACCACGCCGACAACCCGCCCGGCCAACTGGCCAAACAGTTCGGCAAACGGCGTATCCGGCGGCTGCGCCCGGCTCGGCGCCGCGATCATCGTCACCACCGCCAACGAAGCCGCAATGATGGTGCCTCGTCGGCGGCAAACCCTCACCCGCGTTCTCCCATGCTGCGGCGCCACATTAGGCCCCTCACCCGGCTGCCGCTATCGCGGTAACCACCCTCTCCCCGCTTTAGCCCGAGGGCGGGTAAGGGGCTGGGCGCGACGTTGTCGGGAGCAAGGGAATTTTGGTTAGCGCTGGCCTTTCCGGCACGGTCGATATGAAATGGCATCGCAAATGGCAAGGGCCAATCGAATAGAGCGAATTGGCCGGAAAGAATGCGGGCGTGATGACGCGTGAGCCTAACAAGATTCGAGAATGCCTGCGTGCGTTGTTTGACGCGGCTCTCGCCGCTGCCGACCCGGCCCGGGCGATCGCCGGGCATCTGCCGCAACCCGTCGCCGGCCGCACAATCGTGGTCGGCGCCGGCAAGGCGTCGGCCGCGATGGCATGCGCGCTCGAAAAAGCCTGGCCCGCACCGCCAGGGGAGCTCCTCGAGGGCGTGGTCGTCACCCGCCACGGCCATGCCGTCGCCTGCCAGCGCATCGAGATTGTGGAGGCCGCTCACCCGATTCCCGACGCGGCCGGCGAGGCAGCGGCGCGGCGTATCCTCGATCTCGCGCACGGGCTTGGGCCCCAGGACCAGCTGGTGTGCCTCGTCTCGGGCGGCGGGTCGGCGCTCTTGGTATTGCCGGCACCGGGGCTCACTCTCGCCGACAAGCAGGCGGTGACGCGGGCATTGCTGCGCTGCGGCGCGACGATCGGCGAGATCAACACCGTGCGCAAGCATCTGTCTGCGATCAAGGGCGGCCGTCTCGCCGCGGCTGCGGCGCCGGCGCGAATCCTCACCCTGGCGATTTCCGACGTGGCCGGCGACGATCCCGCGGTGATCGCCTCCGGCCCGACCGTCCCCGATCCGACGAGCTTTGCCGAGGCGCGCTCGGTGCTCGCCAAATACCGCATCGCCGAGCCGCGCGCCGTCATGGCCCATCTTGCCGCCGCGGCAGAGGAAACGCCGAAGCCCGGAGACCCGATCTTCAGCCGGACCCGCTTTGAGCTGATCGCCAGCCCGCAGCAGGCGCTCGCCGCCGCCGCCGAGGCCGCCCTCGCCCGCGGGATCACCCCGATCGTGCTGAGCGACCGGATCGAGGGCGAGGCGCGCGACGTCGCCCTGGTGCATGCGGCGATCGCGTTGCAGCTCCGCGCCGGGCAGTTTCGCGTTGGCGCGCGCCTCGTGTCGCCGCCGGCGGTGCTCTTGTCCGGCGGCGAAACCACGGTCACGGTGCGCGGCAGCGGCCGCGGCGGGCGCAACACCGAGTTCCTGCTGGCGCTCGCCGCCGCGCTCGCCAAAGTCCCCGGGGATGCACCGCAGATCGCCGCCATAGCCTGCGACACCGACGGCATCGACGGAACAGAAGACAATGCCGGGGCGATTGTCTACCCGGACACGATCGAGCGTGCCGCCTCGCGCGGCATCGCCATCAATGACAAGCTGGCGCAGAATGACGGTTATGGTTTCTTCGCTGCTCTCGGCGACCTTGTCGTAACCGGTCCGACCCTGACCAATGTCAACGATTTCCGAGCCATCCTCGTCCTCGCGCCTGCCCTCGCCGGCTGAGCGGGCGCGCGGCAGGATCCGGGTCATGCGGCGGCGGCGCAGCGCAAAGATCGTGGCGACGCTGGGGCCCGCGAGCGCGGGGATCAAGCGCATCCGCGCCTTGTTCGATGCCGGGGTCGACGTGTTCCGCCTCAATTTCAGCCATGGCACGCACGACCAGCACCGTGCGCGTTTCGCCGAGATCCGGCAGGTCGAGGCGGAGACCGGGCGCCCGATCGGCATCCTCGCCGATCTGCAAGGCCCCAAGCTGCGTGTCGGCAATTTCGCTCATGGCCGGGCCGAGCTTGTGGCCGGCGGGCGGTTTCGCTTCGACCTCGACCCAAGCCCGGGAAATGCGGCGCGGGCGCCCTTACCCCATCCCGAGGTGTTCGAGGCCCTGATGCCGGGGACCGAGCTGCTGCTCGACGATGGCAAGCTGCGGTTGCGGATCACCGCTTGCGGCGCCGACTTCGCCGACACCGAAATCCTCGTCGGCGGCACGCTGTCGGACCACAAGGGCGTCAACGTGCCGAATGTGGTGCTGCCGATTTCGGCGATCACCGAAAAGGACCGCGCCGATCTTTCCTTCGCGCTGGAGCACGGCGCCGATTGGATAGCGCTCTCCTTCGTGCAGCGCCCCGAGGATGTCGCCGAAGCCAGGAAGCTGATCGGCAATGCCGCCGGGCTGATGGTCAAGCTCGAAAAACCGGCGGCGATCCGCCGGCTCGACGAAATCATCGAGCTGGCTGACGCGCTGATGGTGGCCCGCGGCGATCTCGGCGTCGAGATGCCGCCCGAG
>JBGPTQ010000412.1:0-2890 GCA_041490725.1 Allostellaceae bacterium
CGATCAGCGCCGCCGCAGCAGCGGCAAATGCGCCGGCACGTCCCACGACGCCTCCGCTACCGGGCCGTACTGACGCGCCGCGGCCCGTAGGTGATGCGGTAGACCGCGCCGTTCCAGTCGTCCGACAGCAGCATCGAGCCGTCCTTCAGCCACTCCATGTCGACCGGCCGGCCGATGTATTTGTTGTCGGCCAGGAACCCGGTGATGAACGGCTCGACCGACCTGACCGACCCATCCGCATTGAGCTTTGCGACGACGATGTCGCCACCGATCTTCTTGCTCCTGTTCCACGAGCCGTGGCGCGCGATGAAGATCGCGTTGCGGTATTGGGCGGGGAACATCTTCCCGGTGTAGAAGCGCATGCCGAGCGGGGCTGAATGCGGCCCCAGCTGCACGAGCGGCTTGGTGAACTCGTCGCAGCTGTGGCCCCAGCCGAACTGCGGGTCGGGAACATCGCCGCCGTGGCAATAGGGAAAGCCGAAATTGTCCTTACCGGGATTGGCAAGCCGGTTGAGCTTGTCGTTCGGCTGCTCCTCCGACAGCCAGTCGCGCTGGTTCTCGGTGAAATAGAGCTGCTTCAGGCTCGGGTGCCAATCCATCCCGACGATCTGGCGGATGCCGCGGGCCACCACTTCCATGCCGGTGCCGTCGAGGTTGATGCGGCGGATCTGGGCATGAGTCGGCGGCGGCATGCAGATGTTGCACGGCGCGCCGACGTTGAAATAGAGCTTGTTGTCCGGCCCGACGGTCAGGAATTTCCAGCCGTGCGGCGCGTCGCTGGGCAGATCGCCATAGATGAGGGTCGGCTTCGGCGGGTTGTCGAGCTGGCTCTCGATATTGTCGATCTTCGAGATCTTGTTGATCTCGGCGATGTAGAGCGTGCCGTTGTGGAGGGCGATGCCGTTCGGCGAATTCAGCCCGCTCGCTATTACCTTGACCTCGCGTTTGCCGTTCTTGTCGACGATCGCATACACCTTGTCGAGAAGACGGCTGCTGACAAAGACGGTGCCCTTGTCGCCGATCCGCAGCGAGCGCGCATTTCCCACCCCGCTGGCATAGACCTCGATATGGAAGTTCGCGGGCAATTTCAGCTTGGCCTGCGGCAGCTTGTCGGCGGGGGTGGGAATCGGCGGCGGGAAGACCGGGGCGATATTCGCGACCGCCGGATTTTCCGGCCGACCCTGTGCCCAGGTTGGCGGAGCGGCCGGCGCTGCCGCGGTAGGAGCGGGTGTCGCAGCCGGGGCCGGTGCCGCGACCGGCGCTGGCGCGGGAGTCGGATTTGCCGGCGATTGCTGGGCCGCGACCGGCACCGCGGCGGCGAGGCCGCCGGCAAGCGCCGCGAGCAACAGGGTTCGCGAACGCGATAGAATGGTCGTCATGGCTATCCTCCCCCGCGGCGTCGTTGGCGACGCGCTGCGTCCCTTCAGTCGGACGTGAGGGTTAGTGAATATCGCCGGCCGGCGAATTGCAACCGTCAACGAAACTCGCCCGCGGATCTCGCAACGGGTTTTTCGCCGCGAGTCCGCGCGGCTTGGCGAATTCATCGCCCGGGCATTACGATAATCGTTCGTGGCGACAATCGCGCCGGCAGGAGGGACGGGGCAACCCTCCCCCGCTTCCGCGGCGCAGGCAGGGAGAACGAACGATGACGATGTCCGCACCCGACGGCGCGCCGTTGCTGCCCTACACCGGCAAGGAATACCTCGACAGCCTCGACGACGGCAGAGAGGTCTGGCTCTACGGCGAGCGCGTCAAGAACATCGCCGAGCACCCGGGCTTCCGCAATACGGCGCGGATGATCGCCCGCCTCTATGACGCATTGCACCGCGACCATAACGAGGGTCAGGGGGTGCTGACCTGCCCGACCGAATGGGGCGGCTTCACCCACCGCTACTTCGTCGCGCCGCGCTCGGCCGAGGAGCTGGTCGCCGGGCGCGACGCGATCGCCGCCTGGGCGCGGCTGACCTGGGGCTGGCTCGGGCGCTCGCCCGACTATAAGGCGGCCTTTCTCGCCACTCTCGGGGCCAATGCCGAGTTCTATGCCCCTTATCAGGAGAATGCGCGGCGCTGGTACCGCTACAGCCAGGAGCGGGTGCCGTTCGTCAACCATGCGATCGTCCAGCCGCCGGTGGATCGGGCGATCGCGCCCGGCGCGCCCGGCGGTCCGACCGACGTTTATGCGCACGTGACCCGGGAAACCGATGCCGGGATCCATGTCACCGGCGCCAAGGTCGTCGCCACCGGGTCGGCGCTGACCCATTACACCTTTGTCGCGCACGCCGGCGTGCTGCCCGTCCAGGACAAGAATTTCGCAATCGTCTTCCTCGTGCCCTCGAATGCCGAAGGGGTCAAATTCATCTGCCGCGTCTCGAACGAGCAGCGCGCCGCCGTGCTCGGCAGCCCGTTCGACTATCCGCTGTCGAGCCGCATCGACGAAAACGACGCGATCTTCATCATGGATGACGTTTTCGTGCCGTGGGAAAACGTGTTCGTCTATGCCGACATCGAGCAGGCGAACCGTTTCTTCCCGCGCAGCGGTTTTCTGCCGCGCGCGATGCTGCAAGGCTGCACCCGGCTCGCGGTCAAGCTCGACTTCATATCAGGGCTGTTCATCAAGGCGACCGAGATCGCCGGTACCCGCGGCTTCCGCGGGGTCGAGGCCAATATCGGCGAGGTCATCACCTGGCGCAACACGATGTGGGCCTTATCGGACGCGATGGCGAAGAGCGTCGAGCCCTGGGCCGGCGGCTGCGTCCGGCCGGGTTCGGAAGCGGCGATGGCCTATCGCGTCCTCGCCCCCGAGGCTTATGTCCAGATCAAGCATTTGATCGAAAAGACCGTCGCCAGCAGCCTGATCTACCTCAACTCGCACGCGCGTGATTTCAACGCG
>JBGPTQ010000413.1:0-2873 GCA_041490725.1 Allostellaceae bacterium
CAGATCCGCGAGACCGAGTTCTACACCTCGCATGAGGCGCTGTTCCTCAACTACGAGGAGGCGCTGACCCGGATCGATTCGACGACCGGCGACTGGTACGATTGCTCGGCCCATCTGGTGTGGATCGGCGACCGCACGCGGCAGGTCGACGGCGCCCATGCCGAGTTCCTGAGCGGGATCAAGAACCCGGTCGGCATGAAATGCGGGCCGACGCTCGATCCCGCCGATCTGTTGCGTCTGATCGACCGGCTCAACCCGCAGAACGAGCCGGGGCGCCTCACCCTGATCACCCGGATGGGGGCGGACAAGGTCGCGGACAAATTGCCGCCGCTGATCCGCGCGGTGCAACGCGAGGGGCGCCAGGTCGTGTGGTGCATCGACCCGATGCACGGCAATACGATCACCTCGTCGACCGGCTACAAGACCCGCGTTTTCGACCGCATCCTCGACGAACTGCACGGCGCCTTCGCGATCCATCTCGCCGAGGGGAGCTATGCCGGCGGAGTGCATTTCGAGCTGACCGGCCAGAACGTCACCGAATGCGTCGGCGGCGCCCAGGGGGTCACGGAAGCCTCGCTCGCCGAGCGTTACCGCACCCATTGCGACCCACGGCTCAACGCCAGCCAGGCATTGGAACTCGCCTTCGAGATCGCCGAGGCGCTGAAGCGCGAGCGCCAGGGGAAATCAAACGGCAACGGGATCGGCAGCGCCCGCCGGCTCGCCGCGGTGTCGTGAGGCGGCGGTGGCGGTCGAGCGCGGCGCCCGATCGGCGCGGCCGGGAGAGGATGCCTCGCTCGCCGCGCGGACCGACAGCTATTTCCTGAAGACCAAGGCGATCGTCGGCCGGTTCGGCGATCGCGAGGCGACCTACGCCATTTTCATGCGCCGGCCGGTCATCTGCACGCCGCGCCTGGCGATCGAATTTCTCGAACGCATCGCGGCCGAGCGCGGCACAAGCTTCGCCATCGAGCTCAACCATCCCGAGGCCGCCTGGGTCGGCGCCGGCGAGCCGATCCTTTACCTGACCGGCTCGCTCCATCATCTGGTCTACCTCGAAACCGTGCTGCTGCAAAAACTGGGGCCGCCTTGCGTTGCCGCCTACAACGCCTCGGCGATGTGCGCCGATCTGCCTGGCGTGGCCTTTCTCGCGATGGATGCACGCCACTGCGCCGGCACCGAGATGGCCGAGATGATGGCCTATGCCGCCGCGGTCGGCTCGGCCCACGCCCGGCGGGTTGCCGGCGCGGTCGGCTTTGTCGGCTGCGCCGCCGCGGCGACGGCGCATTTCTTCGGCCGGGACCAGGGCATGGGGACGATGCCGCATGCCCTGATTGGCTACGCCGGCTCGACATTGCGCGCCGCCGAGATGTTTCACGAGACCTTCCCCGACGAACCGCTGACGGTGCTCGTCGATTATTTCGGGCAGGAGACCAGCGATGCGGTCGCGGTCGCCCGTCGCTTTCCCGAGCTTGCCGCTTCCGGGAATCTCGCCTTCCGCATGGACACCCCGGGCGGGCGCTATTGCGAGGGGATCGACCTCGCCCGCTCCTATGAAGTGCTCGAACATCACGCGCCACAATCGATCCGCGGCTATCGCACCGAGGCGGAGCTGCGCTATCTGGTCGGCAGCGGCGTGTCCGCCGCGGCGCTGTGGACCTTGCGCCTGGTGTTGAACGAGGCCGGCTTTCCCAACGCCAAGATCGTCGCCAGCTCCGGCTTTGGCCCCGAGAAATGCCGGATGATGGCGGCGGCGAACGCGCCGATCGACGTGATCGGCACCGGCTCCTATCTGCCCGAGCTGTGGAGCGAGACCTATGCGACGGCCGACATCATCGCCTTTGACGGCAAGCCGATGGTCAAGGCCGGGCGCGAGTTCCTGCTGCGCAAGGGCTGAGGCAGCCAGCTGTCCGCGAGGCGCTCCTCAGCAGAAGATGGCACCGACGAGACCTGCCTGCGCATAGCCCAATATGCGGCGATCCCGGGTGACAATGGGCAGGTTGAGGGCGCGAGCGGTCGCTATCAGCAATCGGTCCGCGGGGTCTGCGTGCACCGGCGGCGACGACTGTAGGAAACAGGAATCGATGGCAATCTCGGGCGTTAGCGGGGCGAGCCGCACTCCGGGATTCATCAGGAACGACTGAAACCAAGCCTTTGGGTCGGGGAGGAAGGCAAAGCCTCTCTTGGCAGCCAACAGGCCGATTTCCCAAGCAGACACGGGAGAAACAAGAACCCCGCCTACGGCACTCGCCGCAGTGATTTCTTGTCGAGCCAGTTGATCGATCGCCTGATTTTCCGCGACGAAGATGATTGCGCAGGTGTCAAGCAGCAGCCCAGGCATCAGCGGTGCAAAATTCCTTCGGCCGCATCGAGCGGCTCGTCGAGCACCGGCGCCGTGAAATCGAAATCGGCCGGCGCCACCATCCGCCCTTTCAGACAGCCGAACAGGCCTTCGGCTATTTCCTCCGGGGTCGGCGGCGGAGAAAGCACCGCGACGGGTCGACCCCGCTTGGTGACGACGATGCGGTTGAGTTTGCGGGCCGCGAGCTGATCCATCAGGCCCAGGCACTTTGCCTTGAACTCGCTGGCCGCAATTTCCAGCGTCTCATCGTTCATCGTTACGTTCCTGACGCTCGGCAATGATAACTGGTCAGAGATATATGACCAACTGGCGGCACGTCAATCAGCCACATTGACCTGCGTCCTCAACACGGCCTGGTCGGGCTGTGCTAGTATGGTGGTTCTGAAGTTCGTTCGATCTGGATCGTCGCTTTCTTCCTTGTCATACCGGCGAAGGCCGGTATCCACGGCAGAAGTGGGTCCCGGCCTTCGCCGGGACGACGAGATCGGAGATATCGCGAACTTCAGATTCGGGA
>JBGPTQ010000414.1:0-2867 GCA_041490725.1 Allostellaceae bacterium
ATTGGCGCTTCGCGCCCACTCCGTCGCCTCCGCGTCCTTTGCGTAACCTCCGCGTCCTCTGCGTTAAAGCGTTATTTTCTTCATGTTTTACGCCGCCATCCCCGTGCCGTCATAGAGTGCCTCGAACGCCGCCTGGTAGGCCTCGCGGATCGCGTGGCGGCGGATCTTCAGGGTCGGGGTCAGCTGCGCGTTGGCGAGGCTGAACGGTTCGCCGGCGATGATGAAGCGGCGCACCCGCTCGACCGCCGGGAGGCCCTGGTTGACCCGGGCAACGACATCGCCGAGCGTCTTGTGGAACCCGGCATCCTCGGCGAGTGCGGCGAGATCCATTGGCATGCCGTGGCCCTTGGCGTAGGCGGCGGCGAACTCCGGGTCGGGGACGATGACCGCGACGAGATAGGGCCGGCGGTCGCCGAACACCATCGCCTGGGCGATTTCCGGCGCGAGGGTCAGCGCCCCTTCGACCCGCGTCGGCGCGATCATGTCGCCGCCCGAATTCTTGATGAAGTCGCGCTTCCTATCGGTGATGCGCAGATACCCGTCGGGGTCGAGATGGCCGATATCGCCGGTGTAGAGCCAGCCGTCAATGAGGGTGCGCGCGCTCGCCTCGGGGTCGTTCCAATAGCCCTTCATGACATTGTCGCCGGCGACCAGGATCTCGCCATCCTCGGCGATCCGCACCTCGACCCCGTCGAGCGGCGGGCCGACCGTGTCGATCCTGATAGCCCCGGGCGGGTTGCAGCAAATGACTGGCGCCGCCTCGGTCTGGCCATAGCCCTGTAAGAGGCGCACTCCGAGCGCGAGGAAAAAGCCGCCGATCTCGGGGTTGAGCGGCGCGCCGCCCGAGATCATCGCCTTGAGATGCCCGCCGAAACGCGCCCGCACCTTGTCGCGCACCAGCTTTTCGAGCACCGGATCGATCAGCCGCTCACCCAGCGACAGCGGTTCATCCGCAAGGCGTTTGCGGCCGATCGCGACGGCGCGCTCGAACAGCCGCCGTTTCAGCCCGCGTTCGCGCTCGACCGCGAGCCGGATGCGCTGGTGCATCGTCTCGTAGAGCCGCGGCACCGCGGTCATCATGGTCGGCCGCACCTCGAGCAAATTGTGCGCCAGCGTGTCGGCGCCTTCGGCGAAATAGATCTCGGCGCCGATCGAAATCGGGAACATCATCCCGGCGGTATGCTCGTAGGAGTGCGACAGCGGCAGAAAGCTGAGGAATTTTTCGTCGCCGAGACCGAGCATCTCGAGCAGGTGATAGGCGCCGCGGCAGTTGGCGATGATGTTGCGGTGGCTCAGCAGCACGCCCTTAGGCACGCCGCCGGTGCCGGAGGTGTAGATGATGCACGCGGTCTCATCGGGCATCAGCGCCGCGACCCGCTCGGCGAGGTCATCGCTGGTCTCGCCGCCGAGCGCCAGCACCGTGTCCCAGGCCGGGAGATCGAGGTTCGGCGGCGCCTCGCCGACGCCCTCCATCGCGCCCCCCTCCATGATGATGACCGCGCGCACGCTCGGCACCTGCTGGGCGGCGGGGATGAGGCGGGCGGCCAGCGCCGCCGTCGACACGATCGCCGCCCGAGCCCCGCTGTTGCCGAGGATATGGCGATGGTCCTCGACAGTGTTGGTGACGTAGGCGGGAACCGTGACCGCGCCGGCACTCATGATCGCGAGATCGGCGACAATCCATTCCGGCCGGTTTTCCGAAACCAGTGCGACCCGATCGCCGGGCTCGATGCCGAGCGCAGCGAGGCCACGCGCGAGCCGGCTCACCGTCTCCGCCGCTTCCGCCCAGCTCAGCGGGTGATAGTGACCGTCGCGCTTGGCCCACAGAAACGGCCGCGCCGCGCGCTGCCGCGCCCCCTCGAAGAACATCGCCGGCAGGCTGCGGCAGCTCGCGTAATCCATCTCGTCCCCAACGGTCCCGGTGAGCCACTCGGGCTGGTTGGCGCATCATCATCCGCGCCCCATATCCTCGCGGCATGATGATAGCGGAATTTAGCGAACTGAGGCAGCGATGGTTCCGGCATGACCCCATCCGTCATGCCCGCGAAAGCGGGCATCCAGGAGCAGGCGACGGGGTATGTGGTCCTGTTGGGGTGGACGGCCCCCGACGGCATCGAGTGTGCCAGGCTGTGATGTTGGACAACGCAGCCAAGGGAGCCGCCCCAATGACGATTATCAGGATTGGCCTGGATACTTCCAAGCATGTCTTTCAGGTGCATGGCGTCGACGAGACCGAGCAGCCGACCTTGCGTCGGCAGGTGCGGCGCAGCGAGATGGAGAAGTTCTTCGCCAAGCTGCCGCCGACCCGGATCGGGCTGGAGGCGTGCGGGGCCTCGCATCACTGGGCCCGGGTGTTGGGCGCCCTGGGGCACGAGGTCGTGCTGATGCCACCGCAGTACATCACGCCCTACGTCAAGCGCGGCAAGAACGATGCGATCGTGCCGCGGCGATCTGCGAGGCAATGAGCCGGCCGGGGATGCGCTTTGTGCCCAGTGAAAGAGCGCCGAGCACCAGGCCGGCTTGATGGTGCTGCGGGTGCGCGATCTGCTGGTCAAGCAGCGCACCATGCTGATCAACGCGATGCGCGGCCATGCCGCGGAGTTTGGCGTCACCGCCGCGAAGGAGCCGGTCAGGGTGGCCGAGCTCTTGCCACGCGCCCACGCCGAAGCGGCAGCCGTGCCGGCGCCGGCGCTGGAGATGCTGAGCCTCTTGGCGGGGCAGCTCGAGGCCATCGAGATCAGGCTCAAGACGCTCGAGGCGCAACTGATCGGCGTGCACAAAGCCAACCCGACCAGCCAGTGCCTGGCGACGATCCCGGGGGTCGGGCCGATCGGTGCGGTCAGTTTCGCCCTCCGGGTGCCGGACCC
>JBGPTQ010000415.1:0-2864 GCA_041490725.1 Allostellaceae bacterium
TACGAGGATCTGCCGCAAGCGGTCATCGACCGGGCCAAGGGCGTCACGTTGGAGGCGCTCTCCTCGGCGCTCGTCGCGCATGCGATGCCGACGGGCCTTCAGGCCTTGGCGCTGATGCAGGAGGAGGAGGCGGGCGGCGGCGGGGCGGCGACCGTCCTCTGCAGCGGCGCCAAGCTGACCAAGGCCGGCGCCGCCTTCGCCAATACGGAAATCATCTTCGCCGGCGGCAAGTGGGACACCTTCCGCATGCTGACCCATCCCGGCACGGCGATATTGCCGGCGGCGCTCGCCGCGGCCGAGACGGCAGGCGCCTCCGGCAAGGCCTTCCTCGTCGGGGTGGCCGCCGGCTACGAGGTCATGGAGCGCATGGCGGCCGAGTTCATCCCGAGCGTGATGGCGCGCGGCTTTCACGCCGGTCCGGTGTTCGGCATTTTCGGCGCGGCGGTCGCCGCCGGCAAGATCGGGGGCCTCGATGCAGACCAGATCCACGGCGCGATCGCGCAATGCGTCAACCTCGCATCCGGCAACCTCGAAGGCGCGCGCAGCGGCGGCCGGTCATTGCGCGAGGGCGGCGCGGTCAGGAACGCGCTGCTCGCCGTCGCCCTGGGCAAGCACGGCACCCCGGGCGGCGAAACGGTGCTGGAGGGCGAGGCCGGGTTCTACCATGCCTATGCCGGCAATAACCGCGGCGAGCTGCGCTACAGCTTCACCGGCCTCAACCGCACCGATCTCGCCAAGATCACCGATGGCCTCGGGCGCGACTGGATCTTCCTCGAAACCCTCTACCGGATCTATTCGACCGCCGGCTACAACATCGCCCATATCGACGTGACGGCCGCGCTCTGCGCGGAGCATGGCATCACCTATGACCAGATCGAGCGCATCGAGGCCGTGGTCAACTGGCTGGAGACCGAGTATCCGAGCCCGGCCTTCCCGACCCCCGGCATGGACGGGCGCCCGCGGGTCGGCAGCACGCAATACTTCACCGCCTATGGCGCCGCCCTGCGCGGCTTTCCGCTGCTGCGCCAGGCAATGCCCCGGCCGGGCGAAAGCGACCCGCCGGAAGTCCTCGACCTGATGCACCGCGTGACCCTGATCCCGACGGTGGGCCGCCCGCTGTTCGGCCCGCGCATCACCGTCTTCACCAAAGACGGCCGCAGCTTCACCCGCGAAGGGACCGGGCGCGAATTCATCTGGGACTTCGAGGAAGAGGCGCGGCGCATATCCCCGATCGCCCCCGGCCTGGCGATCAGCCAGGCGCAGTTCGACCGCCTGATCGACACCTGCCGCCACCTCGATGGGGTCGAGCGCGCCGCCGAGACGCTGATCGCCCTGACCGTCCCGGGGTCATGACGATCCTGCAGTCCGTTTCGTCGAATGTCCGTCGGTGCGCTTCTATTTGAAGAGCCCAGAGAGCGCGCGCCCTCCCATCATGCCGACCATGCCCGCCGCGGTCGCCGCGACGGCGAAGCCGCAACCGATGCCGGCGGAGCTGGCGATCATGGCCACCGAGACCGGAGCAGCGGGGGCTGTGGCCACCGCCGCGGCAACGCCGCCAATAAACAATCCGGCAGCGCAAGCTCCTGCCGTCATTTCGAGAATGGTGTCGCCGGTCATGACCATGGTCATCCCGCCGCCCATGCTGCCCTGGGTTCCCCCCGGCCGCGGAGCCATCATCGGCGGCATCGGCGGCATCTGGGGCATTCCGGGCATGAATTGAGCGTTACGCAGCGGGCCGCGATCGCCATCGGTGCCACGGCTGGATGGCGCAAGCTGAGTTAGAACGGGCCTGTCGGCGGCTCCAGCGACGGTTTGCGCGTTCGCCGGAAAACCGTGCGCGATCAGCAGGCTGGCAAGCACAAGACGCAGAGCCATCGGGCAATGCCGATGACCCTGGCGATCCGTCATCCGGCCAAAGCGGCCTCTCGTCATGTCCGCCATCTCCTGCTTTGCGGCGAGTGGCCTCTAAGCTCATGCCCGGCGTGTTCATCCGGCGTGTTCATATTGGCATCCCTGGCCGATGCCCGGCTGCATTCTGACAGTTTCTAAAACAGCCCGGGAAGAGAATACGGCTCAACCGAGCCATTTCCGATGCGTCGCACAACAGCACCGGCAGGTCGTAACAGGCATACCGGAATCGCAAGCGTCGCAAACCAAATCTTGTGCGATGCTGTTGAAAATGGCTCCGCTGAGCCGTATTCTGTTCCGACGAGGCTTGCCCGGGCTCGATGCGAGCCGTTTGCTCCGCCGATGAGATTGTCCGACGCGTGTTGTGCGTTGGTGAAACACCGTATAATGGCAGAAGTCAGTCCCGCGATCTTGACCACCGCAGAGACACGACCTTAGGGAGAGTTCACCATGCCGAATCGGGTCCAATTTTCCGACGCCATCGAGCCGCTGGTCCAGTTTATCGAGGAAACGCCCCCGGCCGAGATTCTTGACCGCACCCTGGACAAGCTGCGTGCCGGGGTCCCGATCCAGACCATGCTGACCGCCTCGGCCCTCGCGGTGACCCGCTCCACCGAAATGCCGCCGGGTCATCACGGCGGCCCGCTGCACCCCTTGGCAGGCCTCTACGCGGTGTCGCAGCTAATCGAGCGCCTGGAGGGCGAGGAGCGTTTTGTCCCGGTGCTGCAACATGTCGCGCTCTCGAACAAGCACATCAACCACCCGGCGATGGGGCCGTACCAGCTGCTGGAATTTGCGCCCTTGGATGCCGGCGGGGTCGAGGGGACCAAAGCGGCCTTCCTGATGGCGGTCAGCCGGGGCGAGTGGAACAACTCGGACCATCTCTTCCAGTGGCTCTGGCAAAACGCGCCGCCGATCGAGGTCTTCGATCTGCTGATGAGCGTGGCCATCCCGAA
>JBGPTQ010000416.1:0-2858 GCA_041490725.1 Allostellaceae bacterium
AGCGCCTTCAGCGTCACCAGCTCGGGATCGCCAGGCCCAAGGCCCAGCCCAAAGAGGCGGCCATTTGTCATGTCAGTCCGTTGGCATGTCAGCCAGTTGTCATGTCAGCTTTGGGTCATCTCAGTTCGGCGCAACATCGTAAAGCGTCAACATCATGCGCTGGCCATTCGAATAATCGAGCCCGGAAACGCTGCCGACCGGCTGCACGACGAGACCGCGCGCGCCGAGCGCCTGCCGGAACATCGCGTCTTCGCGACCGCTGACCAAGGCCTCGCCGCCGCCGGCGAGCGCCTCGGCCGCGCCCTCTGGCGCCGCGAGCCGAAGATCGGTGCCGAGCAGGAACACCAGGCTCGGTTCGCTGTAGCCGACCGCCACGAGCCGGGCTCCCTCGGCAGGAGGGTGGCGCGCGACAAGGCCGGCCGCCGCGCGGCTGAGCCACAGCCGATCCAGCCCGGGAAGCACGCCCTGCGCCGCCGGTATCGCAAAGGCGAGCGACAGGGCCGCGATCAACCCGGTCGTGATGCCTGGGCCGGGGCGATACCACAGCGCCGCCCCCGTCAGGGCAAGCAGCAACACGGCGCCGAACACGCCGGCGATGGCGATTTGATCGCCAAAACGCAGCGGCAATCCGATCAACAGCGTCGCCAGCCCCAGGCTGACCACGACCCATAGCAGCTTCACCAGCACATCGAACCGCCGCGCCCAGGTCGCGGGCGGGTAGCTGACGCCATCGGCAAGCGCGGCGGCGGCCAACAGGGCGAGCGCCGGAAAGAGCGGCAACACATAATGCGGCAGCTTGGTCGGCACCAGCTCGAGAAATAGCCAGGCCGGCACCAGCCAGGCGAGCAGGAAGCGCTCCGCCGGCATATCATGCCGGCGCCAGCCGCGGACGATCGCGGGGACCAGCAGCAACGAGCCGGGCCAGAAACTCGCCAGCGCCAGCAGCAGATAGGAAAACGGCGGCGCGCCGTGCGATTCCTGCACGCCGATCAGCTTCATCAGCAGATCCTGGCCGAGCGCATCGGCGAGAAACCCGCCTTCGGTGGCGCGCTCGATCGCGATCAGCCAGGGCGCGATTGCCATCATCAGGATGATGATGCCGGCCACCGGGCGCAGCCCGCGCAGCCAACGCCATTCACCATCGGCGATCGACAGCGAAGCGACGGTAACGAGGGCCAAGGCTGGCCCCGGCGGACCCTTGAGATAGATCGCGGCGAGTTCGGCGGTCCAGAACACGAGGGGTATCCAGGCGGGCACGGAGAGGCCGGTGCGCGTCCGAACATAGGCGAGGCCGAGCGCCCCCTGGCCGGCCATCACCGCGGCCAAGAGCGCCGCATCGGTCTTGGCGATATGCGCCTCGGCAACCATTCCGAGGGCGCTCGCCAGCAGCACCGCCGCGATCACGCCGCGACGCCGCGGCCCCCTCTCGCTGCCGAACAGCGCGGTGCCGTAGGCGAAGGTCAACAATACCGCCGCCATTCCCCCCAACAGCGAGGGCACGCGATAGGGCCAGATCGCCGTGGCCGCGGGGGTGCTGAAGACGCTGACCGCGGCGGCCTGCAGCCAATAAATGCCCGCCGGCTTCTTGTTGCGTGCCTCGTCCTGGAAGCGGATCCGCAGGAAATCGCCGGTTTCCAGCATTTGGCGCGTGGCCTGGGCAAACCGGGCTTCGTCGCGGTCGAGCGGCGGGATCGCCGAAATTCCCGGGAGGTAGAGAAAGAGGCACAGCCCGACGAGCAGGGCATAGGGCCGCACCCCGAGAAGCCAGCCGGGAGAGCGCCACATTTCAACCGGGCTTGATCGCGGCCAGCTGGGTCACCGGCATCAGCGGCCGCCAGACATGGTGGCGGCCGAGCGGCTCTGAACGGCTGAGCGCGATCCGGGTCAGCTCGCCGCCATATCGCGCCTGCCAATCGAGGATTGCGCGTTCCCCTTCGAGGCTCACGACATTGGCGACGAGCCGGCCGCCCGGGCGCAACGCCGCCCACACTGCCTGCAACAGCCCGGCCTCGCCGACGCCGCCGCCGATAAAGATCGCGTCGGGCTGCGCGAGCTGCCGTGGGATTTTGGCGAGCGCTTGCGGGGCGGCATCGGCGATGATCCGCAATGCCGGCACGCCGAGCGCGGCGGCGTTGCGCGCGATGATCGCCGCGCGCTCGGGGTTCTGCTCGACGGCAATCGCGGCGCCGCCCTGGGTCGCGCGCAGCCATTCGATCGCGATCGAGCCGCTTCCGGCCCCGATGTCCCACAGGGTTTCGCCGAGCAGCGGCGCGAGGCGCGCCAGGGTAATTGCGCGTACTTCCCGTTTGGTCAGCTGGCCGTCATGTTCGAAGGCATCGTCCGGCAATCCGGCGAGAAGCGACAGGGCGCGGGTGCCGGGCACCATCGCGCATTCGAGGGCGATCGTGTTGAGGTCGGCGCTCTCGCGCTCGCCCCAATCCTGCGCCGTGCTGTGTCGTACCGCCTCACGCGGCCCGCCGAGATGCTCGAACACACTCATCCGGCTCGGCCCCCAGCCGGCCGCGGCGAGCAGCCCCGCCACCTGGCGCGGCGTCGTCCGGTCTTCCGACAGCATGAGACAGCGCCGGCCTGGTGCAAGATGGAGCCGCAGGCTGTCGAGCGGGCGGCCGTGCAGGCTCAATGAAGTGCACTCGGCCAATGCCCAGCCGAGCCGGGCGGCGGCCAGGCTGAAGGCGCTCGGCTGCGGCACGATCGTCATCTCCTCGCGGCGAAAATGGCGCGCAAGAACGACTGCGACGCCGTACCACAGCGGATCGCCGCTCGCCAGCACCGTGAGCCGGGTGCCGCGGCGCGCTTCGATGTCGGCGATCGTATCGCCGAGCGGTTGGCGCCATAAG
>JBGPTQ010000417.1:0-2857 GCA_041490725.1 Allostellaceae bacterium
CTTCGACAAGGCGCGGGTCATCACCTATTGCGGCGGCGGCATCGCGGCGAGCGCGGATGCGCTCGCTCTCGTCATGCTCGGCCATCCCGATGTGCGGCTCTACGACGCCTCGATGTCGGAATGGTCCAACGACCCGAGCCTCCCGATGGAAACCGGGGATTAGTAACACAACAGAGCGTCATTCCCGCGAAGGCGGGAATCCAGGACAGCCGCTCAACCGCCTGCCCCCTGGACCCCTCCCCGGGCTTGACCCGGGGATCACGCGGGGGTGACGGGTCAAACTTGGGGAGATGCGCCATGCCGACATTCCGCCCTTCGCCCGACCTCGAGATGCATTACGAGGACGACGATTTCACCGACCCGTGGCGCCGGCCGGAGACCATCCTCCTATTGCACGGCAATGCCGAGAGCGGGCTGGCATGGTGGGCCTGGGTCCCGCATCTGGCGCGGCAATACCGCGTGGTGCGGCCCGACATGCGCGGGTTCGGCCAATCGACGCCGATGCACCGGGATTACCCGTGGACGCTCGATCGGCTGGTCGAGGATTTCTGCCTGTTGATGGACCATCTCGGCATCGACCGCTTTCATCTGGTCGGCGCCAAGATCGGCGGCACGGTTGCCCGCGCCTTCGCCGCGCGCCGCCCCGAGCGGGTCAAGACCTTGACGATCGTCGGCTCCCCGCCGCCGCTGCGCCCCGGCGCCGCCGCGCATGCCCCCGAGGTGATCCGCGAGTTGGAGACCAACGGGGTCGAGCATTGGGCGCGGCAGAACATGGCCAACCGGCTCGGCAGCGCCTTCCCGGCCGAGGGCTTCGACTTTTGGTGCAAGTTCATGGGCCGCACCGCGGCGTCGACCCAGCTCGGCTTCATGGCGACGATCGCCTGCGCCGATATCCGCGCCGACATCCCCAAGATTGCCTGCCCGACCTTGGTCATCACCGCCCAAGAGAGCGGGCTCGCCACGGTGGCGCAGACCCAGGCCTGGCAGCAGCAGATCGCCGGTTCGGAGCTCGTGGTCTTGCCCGGCAACTCCTATCACGTCGCGGCGACCCATGCCGACCAGAGCGCCGCGGCGACGTTGGAGTTTATCGCGCGCAGGGGCGGGTGAGCGCGCTGCCCCTCACCCCAACCCTCTCCCTCGCCCTCCCCGGGTCAAGCCCGGGGAGGGCGAGGGAGTCGTCGGAGCGCCTTGATTTTCCTCGCCCCGCATGCGGGGAGAGGGTGGCCGCGGCGAAGCCGTGGACGGGTGAGGGGCACTCGCCGGATCACACCGCGTCGCCGCATCATTCGATCACCTCGTCGGCGCGGGCGAGGAGCGATTGCGGCACGGTCAGTCCAAGCGCCTTGGCGGTCTTCAGGTTGATCACCAGCTGGAACTTGGTCGGCTGCTGGACCGGCAGATCGGCGGGCTTGGCGCCCTTGAGGATCTTTCCGGCGTACACGCCGGACTGGCGATAGCTGGCCGTGATGCTCGCTCCATAGCTGATCAGGCCGCCGGCCGAGGCGAATTCACGGAACACGTAGATCGCTGGAACCGTGTGGCGTGATGCCAGCGCCACAAGCTGCTCGCGTCGGCTGGAGAAGAACGGATCGCCGGCGACGACGAGTGCGCCGGCTTGCAGCTGGACGAGAGAGGCGAAGGCGGCCTCGATCTCGCCTTCGGTGGCGGCCTTCAGGATCTGAAGCTGCACCCCCTTCGCGCGCGCCGCCTCCTGCGCGTCTCCAATGTTGCGCGGCGTATTCGGATTGTTCGGGTTCACCAACAGGGCCATCACCCTGGCCTGGGGAACCAGCTCGGATAGCAGCTCGACCAGCTTGGGCAACAGCTCGACGGTGAGGATGCTGAAGCCCGTGAGGTTGCCCTCCGGCCGAGCGAGACTGGCGACCAGGCCGACCATGACCGGGTCGCCGACACCGTTGAAGACGATCGGGATCGTCGAGGTTGCGCCTTTCGCCGCCAGCGCCGAAGGAGGGCCGCCGGCTGCTACGATCAAATCGACCTTGCGGCCGACGAGGTCAGCGGCCAAGGCGGGTAGCCGATCATAATGGCCCTCCGCCCAGCGGTATTCGATCGCCACATTTTGTCCTTCGAGATAGCCGGTTTCGCCCAGCCCCTGATGGAACGCGGTCACAAACGCCGACGGTCCGGGCCGGCCGGGACTGAGGTAGCCGATCACCGGCATCGCCTTCTGCTGCGCCCGCGCCGCGAGCGGCCACGCTGCCGCGGTCGCGGCGATGCCCGCGATCAGAGCGCGCCGCCGCATCGGGCGGGCCCGGTGCGGCGCTAGTGTCCCGATCGAGAAGGTCATCCGACCCGCTTCTCCTTTTTGTCATACCGGCGAAAGCCGGTATCCACGGCGGAAATGGGTCCCGGCTTTCGCCGGGACGACAATTAGAGTGATCGTGATTGATCGGCAAAACTTCCGGGTCGGGACACTAGGCCGCGCCGCGGCGGTGCGAGAATTCGGTTTCGGCGCTGGTGATGAATTCGAGGAGGCAGGCGTTGCCGTTTTCGTTCTCCTTGCGGGCGCGCAGGATCGCGGGGCCGACCTGGCCGGGATCGTCGACCCGCTCGCTCCAGCCGCCGAGGTCCTTGCCGATCGCGGCATAGTTGCCGCCGAGGTCGCGGGTGCGGTGCTTTTCGTGGCTCGCGCGCATCGCGTTGGTTTCGATCGCCATTGTCGAATTGTTGAGGACGATCGTGGTGATCGGGATGCCGCAGCGCACCGCGCTCTCGAAATCGAGCCCGGTCATGCCGAAGGCGGCATCGCCCATGAAGTTGACGCACATCTTGTCGGGCGCGCCGACCTTGGCGCCGATCGCCAGGCCGAGCCCGGTGCCGAGCTGGTGCGACTTGC
>JBGPTQ010000418.1:0-2849 GCA_041490725.1 Allostellaceae bacterium
CACCAGGCGGATATTGACCCCAATAAAAAGCCCGGTCAGGAAATCGTTGACCCTGAGCGCCACCCGCACGATCTCGTCGATTTCGTGGGTGCTCGCCCAGCCGAAGGCGGTGATGTGCTCTTCGGAGACCAGCGGATGGGCGGGTTCATCCTTCTTCAAATAGTATTCGATGATCGAGCGCGGCAGCGCCGTGCCTTCGGCGATGCCGAGGCGGCGCGACAGCGATCCGGCCGCAACGTTGCGCACGACGACCCCGATCGGGATGATCTCGACCTCGCGCACCAGCTGCTCGCGCATGTTGAGCCGGCGCACCAGATGCGTCGGGATGCCGATCTCGGCGAGCTTCAGCATCAGGAACTCGCTGATGCGGTTGTTGAGGACGCCTTTGCCGGCGATGATGCCGCGCTTCTGGTTGTTGAACGCGCTCGCCTCGTCCTTGAAATGCTGGACGAGGGTGCCGGGCTCCGGGCCCTCGAACAAGACCTTGGCCTTGCCTTCGTATATCTGTCGGCGTCGCCGTTGCGACATTACCGTTCTACTGAAATGGTGAGAGGCCGCCCAGATATGGTCATCGCAGCAAACGGCAACAACATGGCCCTCACTCCACCGCGACGTTGCGCCACGGCGAGGGCTCGGGCAGCCACCCGGCAAACCGAAATATCGCCCGGCGCTCCGGCGATGGCGTCGCCGGCAGCGCGATCAGCGCGCTCGACACCGTGGCAAAACCGCGCGCCGTGCGGAAACGCATCGCCGCCTCTGCCCGTGCGCCGGGCGGCGCGCTGTCGTCGCCGAGCAGATCCTGCCAGGCGGTCCACTCCTCGCGGTCGGGATCGGGCGCCGGCGCGGCACGAAAGCGCGGCCCGGCGAGGGCGAGGCGAGGCGTCGTCAGATCGTTGAGGTCGCCGGCGGCAATCAGCGAGAGCCCATCCCCGAGAGGCCGCGCTTCGATCCGTCCGGTGCCGCTGTGGCGCAGCCAAAACGCATCGCGGTTATCGGCGACGATCAGGTTGAAGCTGCGATAGGCGGGCGGGTCGAGATAGGACAGCGCCGCCGCGGCGGCGACCGCGTCGGCGTGATCGAGCGCCTCGAGGACGAGTTCGCCCCGCGAGCGCAGACCCGCCGCCGGACCGAGCGAGCCCTGCCGGTTGAGGATGGCGGCGGCGACGCCCCAATCGTTGACGCCGAGCCACGACCCTCCCGCCGCAAGGTCGAGACCGCCGACGACCTCCCTCCGGTCCGGCCAATGGCGGCCGGGCGGCATGGCCGCGCGGTCGATCATCTCGTCGCGGTTCGCCCCGATCACGACCGGCCAAGCGTGCTCGGGCCGGCGCAATATCACCAATGTGCACATTCACGTCCCCGCCAATCTCCGGCTCAACCGGGGGCTCGCGGGTGTGATATTGTGCCGGCAAGGCGCCGGAGCCACACGACACGGGATCTGAGGATCATGACCACCTTCGACGGACGCGAAAAAGATTTCGAGGCCCGCTTCAAGCACGACCAGGAGCTGCAGTTCAAGGTCACCGCGCGCCGCAACCGGCTATTGGGGTTGTGGGCGGCGGAGCGGATGGGGCTGAGCGGCCAGACCGCCGACGCCTACGCCAAGGAAGTTGTCGACGCCGAATTCGCCGGCGGCGACCGCCACGTCCTCAACAAAATCGTCGCCGACCTCAGCGCCAAGGGTCACAGCGTCACCGAGGCGCAGGTCAAGTTCGAGCTCGACCATTTGGCCGAGCGCGCCAAGCAGCAGATCATGCAGGAGTGACGGGAAACGACTGCCGAGGAAGCCCCTCTCCCGCAATGCGGGAGAGGGTGCCCAGCTGACGCGAAGCCATCTTAGCCTCTGGCGAAGAAAGCCCCTCTCCCGCACCGCGGGAGAGGGAGGGGCCCAGCGCAAGGCGCTGGGAGGGTGAGGGTCTGCATATGACCGAAATCCCCAGCGAACGCGCGCGAGAATTGCGACAAAATAGCACCGACGCCGAGGTCGGCTGTGGTCGGCGCTGCGCGACCGACGGCTGCGCGGCTATCGCTTCCGGAGACAACATCCCATCGGCGACTTCATCGTCGATTTTGCCTGCACCCGAGATTGGCTCATCGTTGAGGCAGATGGCGGCCAGCATGCGGACAATGAGGATGACCGCCGCCGCACGGCCTGGCTCGAAAGCCAGGGCTGGCGGGTCCTGCGATTTTGGAACAATGACGTGCTGGCGAATACCGAGGGCGTGATTCTGGCCATTCTCCGAGAGCTTTCATCGAAATAGACCCTCACCCTCCCACGCCTACGGCGTGGGTCCCTCCCTCTCCCGCATTGCGGGAGAGGGGCTCTTTCGATAGGCGGCGCCTCAGACCGGCCGGTCGCCCTTGACCGTGACCCGGTTGCCCGAGCGGGTGTGCGGCCAATAGTCCCACATCGCGTGGTGCTGGACGCAGCGGTTGTCCCAGAAGGCAATCGAGTTCTCTTGCCAGCGAAAGCGGCATTGGAACAGCGGGTTCGCCATGTGTTCGTAGAGATAGCGCAGGATCCCGTCGCTCTCGTCGCGCGGAATGCCGTTGATGTACCGGGTAAAGCCCTTGTTGACGTAGAGCGCCTTCTTGCCGGTCACCGGATGGGTGCGCACGACCGGGTGGTCGGCAAAGGGGTAGCTCACTTTGTCCTTGACCCCATAATTGGCGTACTGGCCACGGTAGTGCTCGCCGTCGTGGCGGGCGGTCAGCCCATCGAGATAGGTCTTCATGCGGTCCGACAGCGCGTCATAGGCGGCATACATGCTGGCGAACAGCGTGTCGCCGCCCTTGGGCGGGCATTTCCGGATGTAGAGGATGCTGCCCATCGGCGGCTCGGGATCGCA
>JBGPTQ010000419.1:0-2848 GCA_041490725.1 Allostellaceae bacterium
GATTCCATGTATCCCGAGGATGTCGATCCGGAATCGGGTTGCCGGCTGCCCTTGCCGAAACGGGAAGAGCTCGGTGCCGACGCGCAGTCTATCTATGACGGCCTCGCCGATCCGCGCAGCGGATCGCTACGGGGCCTCAAGGGTCCCGGCGGCATCCTGCTGCACAGCCCCGAACTGGCGCGATATACCCGCCCGCTCAATCATCACCTGCGGCACGAGGCGGGTCTCGGCGGGCGGGTTCGCGAATTGGCGATCCTGACAACCGCCCGGGCGCTCGACAGCCAGTTCGAATGGAGCGCGCACGAGGCGGAGGCGGTGCGCCAGGGGATCTCGCGTCAAATCATCGACATCATCAAATATCGCAAGGACACCGCCGCTCTGGACGAGGCCGACCGGGTCGTCATCGAGCTGGGCCGCGAGATCTTCACCGCGCGCAAGGTGGCGCCGGGCACCTTCGCGCGCGCCTTGGACCTGTTCGGCCGCCGCCCTCTGGTCGACCTCGTCGCGCTGATGGGCAATTATGCCGGCACAGCGGCGCTCTTGACCGCCTTCGACATGCAGCTCGACCCCGGCCAGACTCCGCTCCTGCCATTGGACGCCCCATGACATTGCCCGCAACGAGCCGCTTTCCGTTCACCGCCGATCTCTCGATCTGCCGCATCCTCAACGGGATGTGGCAGGTTTCCGGAGCGCACGGGGTCATCGATCCGGCGCGCGCGGTCGAGGCGATGGCCGCCTATCACGATGCCGGGTTCACCACCTGGGACCTCGCCGACCATTACGGCCCCGCCGAGGATTTGATCGGGAATTTCCGGTGCCAGTTCGCCGCGCGCCACGGCGCCGAGCATCTGCCGGAGATCCAGGCCTTCACCAAGTGGGTCCCGCATCCCGGGCCAATGACCCGGCGCGTGGTCGAGGATGCAATCGGCGTGTCGCTGCGCCGGATGGGGACGGACTGCCTCGACCTCCTGCAATTCCACTGGTGGGATTATGGCGATCTCCGCTATCTCGATGCCCTCCGGCACCTGGCCGATTTACAGCGCGACGGCAAGATCCGGCACCTCGCGCTGACCAATTTCGCTACCGAGCGGCTCGCCATCATCGCCGGGCACGGCATTAGGGTCGTATCGAACCAGGTGCAGTATTCGCTGGTCGACCGGCGGCCCGAGGCGCGCATGGCCGCATTCTGCGGCGAGCACGCCGTCACATTGCTGAGCTATGGCACGCTGTTGGGCGGGCTGTTGTCGGATCGCTATCTCGGCCGTCCCGAGCCGGGGCGCGGCGAACTCACCACCGCGTCATTGCAGAAATACAAGCAGATGATCGATGCCTGGGGCGGCTGGGCGCTGTTCCAGGAACTGCTCGCGGTGCTGAAAAGGGTCGCCGACAGGCACGGGGTCGGCATCGCCAATGTCGGCACCCGCTATGTGCTCGACCGCCCGGCGGTGGCCGGGGTCATCGTCGGCGCGCGGCTCGGCCTCGCCGAGCACATCGCCGACAACGCCCGCACCTTCAGCCTCGCTCTCGACGCCGACGATCGCGCCGCGATCGAGCCGGTTCTCGCCAAATCGCGCGACCTGATGCGAGTCATCGGCGATTGCGGTGACGAGTACCGGTAGAAGCAACGCTTTAACGCAGAGGACGCGAAGGATACGCAAAGGACGCGAAGGCGACTTTTATTGCGCGAAGCGCCGAGAATTCCAGGTCGACCCTCGTGCAGCGAGGTTATTGCGCGCTGCGCGCGCGAAAATTTCCTCTGCGACCTTTGCGCACCCTTCGCGTCCTTTGCGGTAAAGCGTTTTCTTTTTCCTCCTTTTTCCTCACTGCCTATCCTGGGTGGACGCGCCGCCAATGCTCGGCGATGTCGCGCCCGGTGCAGATCCACACGCGGTCGCGCCCGGCGATGTGATCGAGAAACCTGACGAGCCCGGCGATCCGGCCCGGGCGCCCGATCAGGCGGTCGTGCAAGGCCAAGGACATCAGCTTCGGCTGGTCGGCACCCTCGGCATGGAGGGTTTCGAAGCAGTCGATCATGTAGCGGGCGAAATCCTCGCCGGTCGAAAAGCCGTGGTTCTGGTCGAAGCGGTTGTCGTTGGTCTCGAAGGAATAAGGGATGACGAGGTGGCGCATGGCGCCGACTGTGACCCAGTAGGGCAGCTCGTCGTTGAGGCTGTCGCGGTCGTAGAGAAAGCCGCCCAATTCGAGGTGCAGCCGCCGGGTATTGGCGCTCGGCCGGCCGGTCATCCAGCCAATCGGGCGCACCCCCGCCACCCGTTCGATCGTCTCGATGCCGAGCCGGACGTGCTCGCGCTCCTCGTCCGGCGGCATCGTCTGGTAGTCGAGCCAGCGGTAGCCGTGGCTGACGATCTCGTGGCCGTCCGCGACAAAGGCGCGGGTCAGCTCCGGGTTGCGCTCGGCCGCCCTGGCCACCGCCAAGAGGCACACCTTGACCCCGAAGCGGCGGAACAGGCGCAGCAAGCGCCAGCCGCCGACGCGCGAGCCGTATTCGAACACCGACTCGACGAGCGGGCTGCGCAGACCCGGCAGGGCGGGCTGGCCGATATCGTTGAGCGCGCCCTCCGAGGCATCGTCGCCCTCGAGGATCGAGCGCTCGCCGCCGCCCTCGAAATTGACATTGATGTTGACGGCGATCCGCGCTGCGCCCGGCCATTGCGGATCGGGCGGGTCGGCGCCGTAGCCGATGAAATCGCGGTCATCATTCATCGGCCGCTCCCTTGTCGCGAACGATAACGGCCGTGCCCGGTCAGCGATAGAATTCGATCTTCGCCTCGCGGAACCAGAGGAAATTCGCCGGTGCCGCCGAAATCGGCCCGTTGATGGCGAAGAC
>JBGPTQ010000420.1:0-2837 GCA_041490725.1 Allostellaceae bacterium
CCAGCCGCGCCACATCTGGCCGAAGCCGCGAACCGACACCTGTGCCGCTCTGGGCATCCCCTGGTCCCCCCACTCTCAAATCAGCCTGCGGACCCCGGCCCCCCAGCCAAAGCCCCAGGCGCCCCGCTACAACACCCGCCGGATCCGTGCGAAAGCCGTTTCGAGCGCGGCCTCGTCATGGACGATCGCGAGGCGAATATACCGGCTGCCGGGATTTTCCCGGCGATCGGCCGCCCGCGCGGTATAGCCGCCCGGCAATACCCGGATCGCCGCATCGCGCCACAGCCGCAATGTCGCCGCCTCGCCGTCGCCGACCTCGAGCCACAGAAAGAACCCGCCCTCTGGCCGATAAAACCCGAATCGGCCGCCGATCGCGGCTTCGGCGATGTCGAATTTGCGGCGGTAGCGCGCTCGGTTCTCCTCGACATGTACTTCGTCGCGCCACAGCGCCGTCGCCGCGGCCTGGATCGGCAATGGCACCTGGCAGCCGCCATAGCTGCGCAGATGCGAGAAATGCCCAATGAGGCGCGGATCGCCGGCAACGAAGCCGGAGCGCAGCCCGGCCGCGCTCGACCGCTTCGACAGCGAATGAAACACGACGACCCGGTCAAACCCTTGCCCGAGCGCCGCGCAGGCTTCGAGCGCGCCCGGCGGCGGCACGCGGTCGTAGATCTCGGCATAGCACTCGTCGACCGCGAGCACGAAATCATAGCGGCGCGCCAGTAGGATCGCCTGTTTCAGATAATCCAGGCTGGCGATCGTGCCCTGCGGGTTGGCCGGCGAGCACAGATAGAATAGCGCGGTGCGTTCGAGAACCTCGCGCGGGATCGCGGCGAGATCGGGCATGAAGCCGTTCTCGCGCGTCGCGTCGAGAAACACCGCGTCGGCACCGGCCATCGTCGCCGCGCCGTTGTAGACGAGGTAATACGGGTTGGGCACCAGCACGACCGGCCGCGCGCCGCCCTTTTGGCGCGGCACAACGAGGCCCGACAACAGATAGAGCCCCTCCTTGGTGCCGGCGAGCGTCAGGATGTGGCGGTCGGGATCGAGCACGCCAACACCGAGCCGATAGCGCCGGCCGAGCCAATCGACGATCGCCTGGCGCAGTTCGGGGGTGCCGGCCATCGGCGGATACTTGTTCCACTCATGCGCGTGCGCCGCCAGGGTCTCGGTCAGCAAGGAAGGCGGCTGATGCTGCGGCTCGCCGACCGACATCATGATCGGCGCGTCGTTGACCACGGGCATCACCGGGTTGAGTAATGTGCGCAACGCCTCGAACGGATAGTCGGACAGGGTGTCGAGCTGTGGGTTGAGCGGCACGCTGTGATCCTGGCCAGGAAAAATCCCGTTCACATTACGCGATCGGTGGCCTTCCCGGAAGCGCGGCCCTCCCCGACGACCGCCCCTCCCCTGCCCGCCGGCGGAGAGCGAACACCGCCCCGCCAGGCAGTTGGCCGTCGCGCTAACAGCAGAAACGGCGGGCATGGGTTGCATCACACCGTTGCGGCTGCGCGACCTGTTTCTGTAGGGAGAAAGCAGGCGGATGCCTCACCCCGGGGGCGCTACGACGGCATTCTGCGACGTTGCCGAATAGCTGTTTTTGCTGTTTTATCAGCACGAGATCAGCCAACATGCCCCCGAACCCGCGAATCATCCGAATGTACCCATGTAATTTTGTTCATGATATCAGATTTCTAACTTATTATCAATAGTAAAATTGTGGTTATAATACGATACGTCAGGCCATTGGCCTCGATCGCGCGGACGCCAACACCCCGGCCCGTATGGAAACCGCCGCGTCGGGTCCCGCCAGCGCGGCGGACGGCGTGGAGAGCTTGGCGTGAGGGGCCGGTCGGGCTGGACTCGGTACCGGTCGATGGCCATCCTTCGCCCCATGGCGCCGATGGCCGATGATGCCGAACTGGTGATCGCGGGCGCGGGGTTGACCGGGATGCTGCTCGGCGTGGCCTGCGCCGGCGCCGGGCTAGAGGTCGCGGTGGTCGACCCGCAGGACCCGGCAGCGATGCTGGCGCCGGGCTTCGACGGCCGCAGCTCGGCGATCGCCTATGGCTCGCGCCTGGTGTTCGACGGGATCGGGCTATGGCCCGACATCGCGGCCGAGGCCGAGCCGATCCGCGAGATCCGCGTCGCCGACGACGAGTCGCCGCTGTTCCTGCACTACGATTCCCGCGACCTCGGCCTTGGGTCTAAAGGGGAGACCCCGCTCGGCTACATCGTCGAGAACCGGGTGTTGCGCCGCGCCCTCTACGAACGGGCGCGCGCCCTGCCGAGCTTGCAGCTGCTCGCGCCGCGCCGTGTCGCCGCGATGGAAGCGAGCGCGACCGGCGCGCTCGCGGTGCTTGATGACGGCGAGCGGCTGCGGGTGCGGCTGGTCGCTGCCGCCGACGGCAAGGAGTCGCCGCTGCGCCGCGCCGCCGGGATCCGCGCGATCGAATGGCGCTATCGCCAGACCGGCATCGTCACGACGGTGGCGCATGCAAGGCCGCATGGCGGCATCGCGGTCGAGCATTTTTTGCCGTCCGGGCCGTTCGCGATCCTGCCGATGACCGGCAACCGTTCCTCCATCGTGTGGACCGAGCATGCCGATCTGGCGCCGCGCCTCCTGGCGCTGCCGGAGGCGGAATTCGCCGCCGAGCTGCGCGCCCGCTTTGGCGATTACCTCGGCGACATCGAGCCGGTCGGGCCGCGCTGGGCCTATCCGCTGGCGCTGCTGCAGGCCGAACGCTATGTCGGCCGCCGTCTGGCGCTGGTTGGCGAGGCCGCCCATGTCATCCATCCGATCGCCGGCCAGGGGCTCAATATCGGCATCCGCGACA
>JBGPTQ010000421.1:0-2832 GCA_041490725.1 Allostellaceae bacterium
CGAGTCCGCGCCCCGGGGATGGCTGTAGGCTATCACAACGAGCGCGGCGAGATGGTCGGGCCCGAGGGCTTTCACGACGGCTGGTATTATCCGGGGGAAGTCGCCTCGTTCGACGAGGACGGGTACCTGTATATCAGGGGCCGCGCCGCCGATCTCATTCGGCGGAACGGCACTGCTGTATTTCCGAGCGAGATCGAGGAGGTGCTGCTATCCCATCCCGCGGTCTGGGAAGCCGCGGTTCTCGGCATGCCGGAGGGCGCGGAGAGCCAGGAAGTGGTCGCCGTCGTCGCGCTGCGCCAACCGGTGCCACAGGGAGAGCTGATGCGGCATTGCATGGAGCGGCTGCCCTCGGTGAAACGCCCTGGTCGCATCTGGCGGGCAACTACGCTGCCAAAGCTGACGAGCGGCAAGCTGGCGATCGCTCGGCTACGGACGCTCGTCGCCGCTGCCGGCGCGGCCCATCCTCTCCGCACAGCGCCGCCCACAAGAGCCTCTCGTTAAGGGCTTTCTGGCACGTCGACGGCGCGACGTGGCAATCCGATAGGCACGGACCGGAATACTATGAGGCTCGCCGCCTATTTGGCCATCAGCATGTCGCGCATGCCGCCTTGATATGCTGCTCCGCGGTGCCGCGAGTTGGGCGGGGGAGGCCCGCCTATTCGTCGCGGTAGGTGCGCTCCATGCGCTCGTGCCGCTCCTGCGCCTCGATCGACAGGGTGGCGATCGGGCGCGCCTCGAGCCGGCGGATGCCGATCGGCTGGTCGGTTTCCTCGCAATAACCGTAGGTGCCGCTAGCGAGCCGGGCCAGTGCGGCATCGATCTTCGAGATCAGCTTGCGCTCGCGATCGCGCGTCCGCAGCTCGATCGCCCGTTCGGTCTCCAGCGTTGCGCGGTCGGTCAAATCGGGCTTCAACAGGCTCTCTTCCTTGAGGTGCCGCAAGGTGCCTGACGAATCGGCAAAAAGGTCGGCGCGCCAGCGCAGCAGCTTTTGCCGGAAATACTCGACCTGTAGGGGGTTCATGAACTCGTCGTCGTCGGAGGGACGATAATCTGGCGGCAATACCGGATGCATCACTCTCCCCAAACCCCGTCTCGACGGGCGCGGAGTATATGAATCGGGTCGACCCATTTCAACCATCAGAACGGTAATTCACCACATTGATTCGGCAGGCGTTTTACGAGGCGTCGATGGATACCCGGGCAGCGCCGGGCCGAGGATCGGGAGATCGCGCCGCGATTCGCCGCCGGTGTCGTGGGCCTTGCGCCAGCCGTTCCCGGGCGCGTCACGGATCCGGCTGAGCCTCGAGCCGCATAATCCAGCCAATTTACCTAAATTGTTTTCAATTGGAACGGCAAGTTAACCCGCGCGTTGCAGTAATCGCCCGGCCGGTTTAGCGGTTCTTTAAGCAGTGAACGCTATGCTCTCGCCATGAACGAAAATTTCCCTCTGACCCACATGACCATAGCCGACCCTGGCGGCGACCCCGCCGATCTTGCCGGCCCGATGCTCGATCTGCCGTCGCCCGACACCAAGCGATGGGTGGTGCGGCGCAAGGCGGTCGTCGTCCATGCCGTGCGCAGCGGTGCGATCAGCCTTCAGGAGGCGTGCCGCCGTTATCGGCTGTCGGTGGAGGAATTCCTCGCCTGGCAGCGCGCGATCGAACGGCACGGCATTCCGGGGCTGCGGGTGACCCGGCTGCAGATCTACCGCGACACGGACGAAACGCGCTCGGCGAAGTGATCTCGGGAGCCTACCCAATCCCGGCCAGGTGTGCTAGTCAACCGCATGCGAGGCAGGCCTAAGCCTGCGCCGCGCCGCGCGCAAGGGCGCCCGCCGCCATGCCGGTGGGGGATCGTCTAACGGTAGGACAGCGGACTCTGACTCCGCCAGTCTAGGTTCGAATCCTAGTCCCCCAGCCACCCCGACCGTCACCGACGAAAGCGCGCTCAAGGCCGAGCACGCCCGTTATTTCGATATCGGCGCTACCCAGATCGTGCCGCCCGGCTTGAAGGTCGGGCTCGACGCCGATTACAAGATCGCCAAGAACCCGAGCGACGAGGGCCGGTTCGCCGCTCCGCTCATCCTCACCCCGTTCGATGACGCCTGGGGCGTCGCTGAAGGCTGTGAGCCGACCGCCAGCTACGATATCGACAACGGGTCATTGAACGGCAATTTTGCCGTATCGAAGGCGAGGGGCGAAAACATCATCTCGGACCAGTGCAACGTCGCTCTGGAGAGCATGTCGATGGGACAAAAAGAGGGGCAGAGGTGATGCAACCGGCACCAACCATTTCGATCGTGACGCTGTTCCTCAATGCCGACATTGTCGTCAAGGGGGTCCTCTTATTGCTGCTCGCCGCTTCGGTGTGGAGCTGGGCGGTCATCCTCGACAAGCTGTGGCGGCTCGGCGCGGTCAGCCGGTTCGCGCGCGCGCATGAGGCGCGGGCCGCCGCAGCCCGCTCGCCCGCCGAGCTGTGGACCCAATCGGCCGGGGCATATGACCCGGCGGGACAGGTGCTGGTCGCCGGGCTCGAGGAAAGCCGGATCGAGATCTCGGCCAATTCCGAAACCGTCGGCGAGCGGCGCGAGCGCGTCGAGCGCGCGATGCGGCTCGCCCTCAATGGCGAAATGCGGCGCCTGGAAACCCACTTGCCGTTCCTGGCGACGCTCGGCTCGGCCGCCCCGTTCATCGGGCTGTTCGGCACCGTGTGGGGCATCATGCGCAGCTTCGCCGGGATCGCCGCCGCCAACAACACGAGCCTCGCGGTGGTGGCGCCCGGCATCGCCGAGGCGCTGTTCGCGACGGCGATGGGTCTGGCCGCCGCCATTCC
>JBGPTQ010000422.1:0-2831 GCA_041490725.1 Allostellaceae bacterium
AACCGCGGCAAGAAGAGCCTCTGCCTCGACATGCGAACCGAGCGCGGCAAGGAGATCTTCGCCGCGCTGGTGCCGACCGCCGATATGGTGCTGCAGAACTTCCGGCCCGGGGTCATGGAGAAAATGGGCTTCGGCTATGACCGGCTGTGCGAGTTGAAGCGCGACATCATCCTCATCTCGGTCTCCGGCTTCGGCCAATACGGCCCCTATCGCGACCGCCCGGCCTTCGATCCGCTGGGCCAGGCGATGAGCGGGTTGATGTCGCTGACCGGCGCGCCGGTCGGAACGCCGCTCGGCGCCGCCACCTCGCTGGTCGACCGCTACACCTCGTTGCACGCGACGATCGGCGCCTTGGCGGCCTTGCGCCACCGCGACCGCACCGGCGAGGGCCAGGTCGTCGATTGTTGCCTGTTGGATTCGGCCTTTACGATGGTCGAGATCCCGCTCTCGTACTATCTCGCCACTGGTCAGGAAGGCGGCGAGGGCGGCCGGCCGCCCTATAAGGCCAAAGACGGCCACGTTGTGATCTCCGCCTCGGGCCGTGCGATGGCGACCCGGCTCATGCAAATCGCCACCGGCGATGATTCCGCCAGCGCCGAGGGCTTTACCAGTCGGGTCGGGCAGGGCGATTCGCGCAAGCAGGTGGTCACCCAGTGGTGCGCCGAGAACACCGTCGACCACATCGTCTCGACCCTGCTCGCCGCCGAGATCCCGGTCGCCCCGGTCAAGACCATCCCGCAGGCCGCCGAGGACCCGCATCTGTGGGAGCGCGAGATGCTGGTGAAGATGCCCGATGCGCTCGCCGGCGAGATCCATGTGCCGGGCGCGACGATCAAGATGTCGAAGACCCCCGGCCGGGTTGCGCCGGTGCCGACCCCCGGTCAGCACACCGACGAGCTGCTGTCGCGACTGCTCGGTTATGGCCAAGCCACGCTGCAGGAGCTGCGGAAGGCCAACATCATCGGGTAAGGGCGCTTCTCACTCGCGACCAAAGTCGTCATTCCCGCGAAAGCGGGAATCCCGGGCCGGCGAGGGTCTGAGCGGTTGCCCTGGGCCCCGCTTTCGCGGGGTGACGACAGCCATGGGTGAGTGCTATTTCGGCGACACCACCATCGTCATCTGCCGGCCTTCCATGCGCGGGGTCTGCTCGACCTTGGCGATCCCATCGAGATCGTCCTTGACCCGCATCAAGACGTTCATGCCGAGTTCCTGGTGCGCCAGCTCGCGCCCGCGGAACCGCATGGTCACCTTGACCTTGTCGCCTTCCTCGATGAACTTGTTCATGCTGCGCATCTTGACGGCGTAATCGTGGATGTCGATGCTCGGGCGCAGCTTGATTTCCTTGACCTCGATGATTTTCTGCTTTTTGCGAGCTTCGTTTTTCTTCTTCTGCTCTTCGTATTTGAATTTGCCGTAATCGAGGATCTTGCACACCGGCGGGTCGGCGCCGGGCGCGATCTCGACAAGGTCGAGGCCGGCATCGGCGGCCATGGTGAGCGCTTCGTTGCGCCCGACGACCCCAACCATCCCGCCGCGCTCGTCGACGAGGCGCACGCGCAGGACGGCGATCTCCTCGTTGATGCGAGGCCCCTCGCGGGTGGGGGTCATGTTCATCGGTGGTCTGGGTATGTAGGCTCTCCTCTCAGTGGTTGCGCAGGCCCGTCTTCGCTATCGCACCGACGGCTAAGGCTAGCCGGGCGGGGCAGCCTCCAGCTTCAATCTAGCAACGGCTTCGGCAAGCGCAAGGGCTTCCTGCGCCGGGCTGCCGAGCCGGCGCAGCGAGACGCTGCGCTGTTCGGCCTCGCGCCGGCCGACAACGAGCATGACCGGGACTTTGGCGAGGCTGTGCTCGCGCACCTTGTAGCCGATCTTCTCGTTGCTGGTATCGCTGACAACGCGCAGCCCGGCGGCGCCAAGCTCGCTTGCGACCGATTGGGCATAAGCCGCAGCTTCGTCGGTGATCGAGGCGACGACCGCCTGCACCGGGGTGAGCCACAGCGGAAAATGGCCGGCGTAATGCTCGATCAGGATCGCGATGAAGCGCTCCATCGAACCGAGGATCGCGCGGTGCAGCATGACCGGGCAATGGCGCCCGCCATCCTCGCCGATATAGGTCGCGCCGAGCCGCTCCGGCATCACGAAATCGAGCTGCAGGGTGCCGCATTGCCAATCGCGCCCGAGCGCGTCGCGCAATACGAATTCGAGCTTCGGCCCATAGAATGCGCCCTCGCCGGGGTTCAGCGTGTAGTTCAGACCGGCCGCCTCGACCGCGTCGTGCAGCCCCTTCTCGGCGCGGTCCCACACCGCATCGCTGCCGGCGCGCACCGGCGGCCGGTCGGCGAACTTGATCGCCACGTCGTCGAAGCCGAAATCGCGGTAGATCGACAGCAGCAGATGGCAAAACGCGATCGCTTCCGCGGTCACCTGGTCCTCGGTGCAGAAGATATGCGCATCGTCCTGGGTGAAGCCGCGCACCCGCATGATGCCATGCAGCGCGCCCGACGGCTCGTTGCGATGGCAGCTGCCGAATTCGGCCAGCCGCAACGGCAATTCGCGATAGCTCCTGAGGCGGTTGCGGAAGATCAGCACGTGGCCCGGGCAGTTCATCGGCTTGACCGCGAGCACTCGCTCGTCGCGGCTCTCGGCGATGAACATGTTCTCGCGGAAATTCTCCCAATGGCCCGAGGCTTCCCACAGGCTGCGGTCGAGCAGCGTCGGCCCCCTGACCTCGAGATAGCCGGCGGCATCGAGCCGCCGGCGCATGTAGTCTTCGATGATTCGATAGAGCTTCCAGCCCTTGGGATGCCAGAAGACGCTGCCGACCGCCTCTT
>JBGPTQ010000423.1:0-2821 GCA_041490725.1 Allostellaceae bacterium
CCGCTCACTGGGGGCCTGGGGGCGTTGCTGGGGGCGACACCCCCCCCCCCCCCCCTGGGGGGGGTGGCGGGGGGGCCCCCACCCCCCGGCCCTCCCAAGCGCCCCCGGCCCGGCAGGCGCGAGCAACGCTCGCGCCGAGAGGGGCGATGGGAGGGTGAGGTGGGTATCGGCTAGCGCTCTGGAATCCCCCGCCTCACCCCGACCCTCTCTATCCCCGGGGGTGGAGAGGGAGTAAGAAAACGACCGCAGCCCTTGCCCCTCGCCTCACCTTGTGGATAGCCTCGCGGTCGGGGAGGGCGGAATGGACATCGGCTTTACTGAAGAACAGGAACTGCTGCGCGACACCGCGCGCAAATTCCTCGACAGCGAGTGCCCGACGACATTCGTGCGCCAGATGATGGCGACCGAGGCGGCGGTGACGCCAGAGTTCTGGAAGAAGCTCGCCGAGCAGGGCTGGCTCGGCATCACCTACCCCGAGGAGGACGGCGGCAGCGGGCTCGGCCTGGTCGACCTCGTCGTCTTGATGGAGGAGATCGGGCGCGCGGTGATGCCCGGGCCGGTTCCGGCGACGGTGCTGCTCGGCGGCGCGGCGATCGCTGCGGCGGGGTCGCCAGCAACGCGCCGCGAATGGCTGCCGCGGATCGCCGCCGGTGAAGCGAAAGCGACCCTTGCTTTGACCGAGCCCAACGCGCGCTGGGATGCCGCGGGCGTCACCCTTGCGGCGCGCGAGACCCGCGGCGGGTTCACCCTCTCCGGCACCAAGCTCTTCGTGCCCGATGCCCATCAGGCCGACGTGCTGGTGGTCGCGGCGCGGACTCGCGACGGCAGCACGATGGAGGACGGGATCAGCCTGTTCCTGGTGCCCAAGGGGACGGAGGGGGTCGCGGTGCGGCTCTTACCCTCGGTCGATGAGACGCGCAAATTGTGCGAGGTCCGGCTCGACAGTGTCGCGGTGCCGGCGACGGCGCTGATCGGCGAATTGCACGAGGGCTGGCCGGCCTTGGCGCGGGTCATCGACCATGCCGCGGTGGCGCTGTCGGCGGAGATCTGCGGCGCGGCGCAGCGGGTCCTCGATATGACCGTCGATTACGCCAAGCTGCGCACCGCCTTCGGCAAGCCGATCGGCAGCTATCAGGGCGTCAAGCACAAATGCGCCGACATGCTGATCGAGATCGAGAACGCCAAATCCTTGACCTATTACGCCGCCTGGGCGGTCGACGAGGGCGAGGCCGACGCGGCGATGGCGGTGTCGATGGCCAAGGCCGCCGCCTCGGACGCTGGCCGCAAGGTGTGCGCCGCCGGCATCCAGCTGCATGGCGGCATCGGCATGACCTGGGAGCATGACCTCCACCTTTACCTGAAGCGCGCCAAAGCCTCCGAGATCGCCTTTGGCGACGCCACCTGGCACCGCGAACGCGTCGCCCGCCTGATGGGCGCCTAGGCTCTGCCGCTTTGGTACCCGCGGACGCTCTGCGCCTCGTTGCCCCGAGCCTCGACAAATTGGCGCAATATGAGGCGGCGCTTGCCGCGGGGTGGTCGCCCGACACCGAGCACGACGCCAGCACCGTGCAGCTCGCCGCGCTGCGCCGCGACCCGCACGCTTTTCTCGCCGAACTGACCCGCCAGGACGGGACGATCGTCATCATGTCGGGCCGCGTGGTGCCGCGCCTGCCCTCTCGAATCTGCTGGCTCGACGACGGCGAGTTTTGCGGGGTCATCAATTTGCGCTTTGTCCCTGGCAGCGACGCGCTGCCCGATTATGTCTCCGGCCATATCGGCTATGCGGTCGTGCCGTGGAAGCGGCGGCGCGGCTATGCGACCCGCGCGTTGGCGCTGATGTTACCGGTCGCCCGCGAGGTCGGGCTGAACCGCGTCGAGATCACCTGCGACGACGACAACGAGGCCTCGCGCCGGGTCATTCTCAGCCATGGCGGGGGATTGATCGGCACCCGCCCCGCCTTGCGTGGCAAGACCAAGCTGGTGTTCCGGATCGATCTCGCGGCAGGCGGCTAGAAGTTAAGTCGCATTCCCGGCGAAAGCCGGGACCCATCTTGCTACCGGCTCGGGCGCGGATGAGTGGGTCCCGGCTTTCGCCGGGACTGCGATGTTAATTCGGGAGGGAGGCCTCAAGGCTCTGCCGCTTGACGCTGGCGGTCCGGCGGCCAAGGATGCCCGCCTGGGATCGCATCGCGAAGGGATCGAGCGTGCCGCTGGCCGACGAGATTTACGATGCACCGCATCTCCAGCGCAATCCGGCGAATTGCGCGGCGCTGACGCCGCTCAGCTTCCTCACGCGCGCGGCCGCAATCTATCCCGACAAGCTGGCGGTGATCGACGGCACGCGGCGCTTCACCTATCGCCAATTCGACGAGCGCTGCCGGCGCTTTGCCGACGCGCTGCGGCGGCGCGGCATCGCGCCGGGCGACACGGTCGCGGTGATGGCGCCGAACGTGCCGGCCCTCCTCGAAGCGCATTACGCCGTGCCGATGGCGGGGGCGGTACTGAACCCGCTCAATTACCGGCTCGATGCGCGCGGGGTCGCGTTCATCCTCGGCCACGGCGCCGCCAAACTGCTGATCGCCGACCGCGAATTCGGTCCGCTGGTGCGCGAGGCGCTGCGCGAGTTCGGCCGGGACATTCCGCTTGTCGAGATCGCCGACGGCGATAATGGCCCGTCCCTCGGCGGCACCGAATACGAGGCGTTTCTCGGCGAGGGCGATCCCGCCGCAGCGTGGTCGCCGCCGGCCGATGAGTGGGACGCGATCGCGCTCAACTACACCTCGGGCACCACCGGCAACCCGAAAGGCGTCGTCTATCACCA
>JBGPTQ010000424.1:0-2818 GCA_041490725.1 Allostellaceae bacterium
AACCCGAGCTGTTTCGCTATGTGCGGCAGCCGGATGGCGGGCCCTTTTTTGATTCCAACGGCCTCTTGTTCCTGCCGATCGCCGAGCTTGAAGCTCTGTCGGAGCAGTTGATCGCGGCGCAGCCGCTGATCGGCAGTCTCGCCCGCGACCCGAGCCTGCGCGGGCTGTTCGACACGCTGGCGATGTTCGTCGCAGGCGCCGGGAAGGACGAGGCCGCCATCGATCGGCTCAACCCGACCCTGACGGCGATCGCCGAGGCTGTCATAGCGGTGAGGGAGGGCCGCTCGGAACCGCTCTCCTGGCAGCAGATCATGACCGGTGGGGCACCGGACCCGCGAGACCGCCGCCGTTTCGTCCTGGCGCGCCCGGTGCTGGACTTCAACGCTCTCGAGCCCGGCAACCGGGCGCGCGCCGAGGTTCGCCGGCTGGCCGGCGCGCTGGCGCTGGATCCGCAGCATGGAGTGCGGCTGCGCATGACCGGCCCGGTGGCGCTTGACGACGAGCAGTTCGCGACCCTGCGCGAGGGCGCGCTCAAATCGACCATCCTGTCGATCGTCTTGGTGTGCGCGATCCTGTTCGCCGCGTTACGCTCGGTGAAGCTCGTCGGTGCGATCCTGGCGACACTCGCTTCCGGCCTGGCGCTGACCGCCGGGTTTGCCGCGCTGGCGATCGGATCGCTCAACGTGATCTCGCTGGCGTTCGGCGTCCTCTTCATCGGTCTCGCGGTCGATTTCAGCATTCAGTTCAGCCTGCGCTACCGGGACCAGCGGCACCGCCTCGGCGGCTTCGCGGCGGCCCTGCGCGGCGCGGGCCAATCGATCGGTCCGGCGCTCGTCCTCGCCGCCAGCGCGACGGCGATCGGCTTCCTGTCGTTTGTGCCGACCCACTATACCGGGATCCGCGAGCTCGGATGGATCGCCGGGTTCGGCATGATCATCGCGATCGCGCTGAATTTCCTGCTGCTGCCGGCCGGGTTGACGCTGCTGCGGCCGCGCGGCGAGCCCGAGCCGATCGGCTTCCGCCGCGCCGTCCCGATCGACCGGTTTCTGTTGCGGCGGCGTCATTGGGTGATCGGCGCGGCGGCGGTTCTGGCGGCTGCGGGGCTCGCGCTCTTGCCGCGAGTCAGTTTCGATTTCGACCCGTTGAACCTGAAAAACCCGCGCAGCGAATCGGTCGCGACGGCGCGCGACCTGATGAAGAATCCGATGACCACCCCCTATACGGCCGAGATCCTCGCGCCGTCGCTGAGCGAGGCCGAGGCGATCGCCGACCGGCTCTCCAAGCTGCCGGAAGTGGCGCAGACCGTCACCGCGGCGAGCTTCATCCCCGACGATCAGGACAAGAAACTCGCCATCATCAGCGATCTCACGCTGCTCCTCGGGCCGACGCTGACCGGGGGCACAATGTTGCCGCCGCCGAGCGACAGCGATGTGTTGCGGGCGATCACCGCCTGCCGCGACGCGTTGCAGCCCGGCGCCGCTCTGGGCGGGCCGCAAAGCCCGGCGGCACGCCTCGCCGGCGCGCTGGACGCGGCGGTGGTGCACGGAGCTGCGATCATGCCGGCGTTGCGGGAGGTCCTCCTCACCGGTCTGGAGCAGCGGCTCGCGGCGCTGGGCGATCTGATGCGGGCACAGAAGGTGACCCTGGCGAGCTTGCCGCCGGAGCTGCGCGACAGCTGGATTGCCGCCGATGGCCGCGCCCGGATCGAGGTGTTTCCGCAGGGCGACGCCCGCGACCCCGAATTGCTCGACCGGTTCGTCGCCGCGCTACGCAGCATCGCGCCGGATGCGACCGGCACGCCGGTGACGATCCAGGAGGCCGGCCATCTGATCAGCTCGGCTTTTGTTCAGGCGGGGGGCATCGCCGTTGCCGCGATCGCGCTCTTACTCGCGCTGGTGCTGCGCCGGTTGCGCGACGTCACGCTCGTCATCGCACCGCTGTTGCTCGCCGCGATCCTGACCCTGGCGATCACCGTGCTGATCGGGATGAAGCTCAATTACGCCAACATCATCGCCCTGCCGCTGCTCTTGGGGATCGGCGTCGCGTTCGACATCTATTTCGTGATGAACTGGCGTGCCGGGCAGACCCACCACCTGCAGTCAAGCACGGCGCGCGCGGTGGTCTTCAGCGCCCTGACGACGATGTCGGCCTTCGGCAGCCTGGCGCTGTCGAACGATCCTGCCACCGCCGGAATGGGCGAGCTCTTGGCGATCTCGCTGGCCTGCACGCTGTTCTGCACGCTCTTCATCCTGCCGGCTCTGCTCGGCCCCGCCCTGGCACGGCGGTCAGCAGCGGCGCCGATGGATGATCGCCAACACGGGCTGGTTCCGATGCAGCCGGGTCAGATTTCCAATCCGTCACCCCCGGGCTTGACCCGGGGGTCCATGGATGCCCACGGATCAAGTCCGTGGGCTGAAGGCCCACGGGTCAAGCCCGGCCATGACGAATAGAGAAGGGGGAAGACTCAGCGAGATTCGGCGGCCGCGAGATCCTCGTAGCTGATGAGGTTGATCCCAAGCTCGGCGATGCGCTGCCGCACGTCAGGGCTCAGCAGGGCGGCAAGCTCCTCGGTGTGGCGATAGCCCGGCATCGCAGCGGCGAGGGCGGGGGCTTGCCGGGTCGCCGGATGGAAATAGATCTCGCTGACCCCCGGCGGCAGATGCGGCAGCAGCCCGAGAACCCGCTCCTCGACCATCGCGCCGCTCCAGGCGATGCCGAACACATGATCGTTGATGGCAAGCCCGGCGCGGCGCAGCCGCCGCCGCAGCGCGGCGATGACCGGCCGGTAGGCTGGCGGCCGATTGCGCTCGCCGGGAAA
>JBGPTQ010000425.1:0-2803 GCA_041490725.1 Allostellaceae bacterium
GCCACCCGGCTGCAGATGCACGAACGGGCAGCGCAAAAGACGGCGGGCGCCTACCCGGACTTCACGCCGCAGGTCGCCGGCAAATACGCCAAGGCGGGCTGAGAACCCTTTGTTTTCCTCTCTGCCCCCTTCTGACTCGGTCGGATGGGGGCGGAGAGGAAACCTCAGCTGCGTGCCTTCAGGACACGCGCACGCGCCGCCGTTGCACGAAACTCAGCGCGATCATGCTGAGTAGCGCCGTAAACATCAGGTAGAAACTTGGGCTGAGCGGGTCGCCGGTCGTGGCGATAAGCCAGGTTGCGATCAACGGCGCGAACCCGCCGAAGATCGTCACCGAGATGCTGTAGGAGAGCGACATGCCGACCGCGCGCGTTTCGGTCGGGAACAGCCCGGCTAAGAGCGACGGCAGCACCCCGCTGTAGCCTGCTTTGATCAGGTTGAGCCAGCTGGCGGCGAAGACCGCCGACGCCAGCGACGGAGCGGCGACCATCAAGGCGAAGACCGGATAGGACGTCAGCAGGAACAGCCCCGTCATCGCCAGCATGATCGGCGTCCGGCCGATCTTGTCCGACCAATGCCCGGCAAACGGCGTCACGACCGTCAGCAGGGCCGCGCCGACGAGGGTGGCGATGAACCCGGTCGATGCCGGTAGGCCGAGCTGCTTCACCGCGTAAGTCGGGATGTAGAGGATCACGTAAAACGAGCTGTTCGAGATGATCGAGGCGCCGATCGCCAGCAGGATGGGGATGGGATGGTGGCGCAAGAGGTCGCGCACCGGCGTCTGGGTCGGCTCGATCGCCTCGAATTCGGGCGTCTCGGCCATGCGGCTGCGGATATAGAGGCCGACCGGCCCGAGCAGCATGCCGAACAGGTAGGGTACGCGCCACCCCCAGCCGAGCAGCTGATCATCCGTCAAGAGGCTGGTCAACAGGACCCCGAAGCCCGAGGCAACCAGTGACGTCACCCCGGTGCTCGCCCATTGCCAGCTGGCGAAGAACCCCTTCCTGGTTTCGGAATGCTCGACGAGAAACGCGGTGGCGCTGCCGAACTCGCCGCCGACCGAGAAGCCCTGCAATAGCCGCGCGGCCATCACGAGGAGCGGGGCGGTGAGCCCAATCGTCGCATAGCCCGGCATCACCGCCATCATCGCGGTGCCGATCATCATCAGCGCGATCGACAGCGTCAGCCCGGCCCGGCGGCCGTGGCGGTCGGTATAGGCGCCGATCACGATCGCGCCGAGCGGCCGCACCAGGTATGACAGGCCGAAGGTGCCGAACGTGATCATTAGCGACACCGTGCCGTTGCCGACCGGAAAGAACACCTTTGCCAACGTGACCGCGAAATAGGCGTAGATCAGGAAATCGAACCATTCGAGCATATTGCCGATCGATGCGGCGATGATCACGCGCGCCCCGGTGGGTCGGTGCGGGATGGCGGGCTGGTCGGCGATGATGTCGCTGGTCATTGGCGCTCCCCCCGGGCGAACGGCCGACTTTGCCAGTCGAGCAGCGTCGGCGGCAATGCAAAAGCATTGGGGCGGTCGCCGGCGTGGCGAAACCTCCGGTTGGAGGTCACAACCCTGAGCCCACCCGCGCTGTGCCGTCATCGGCGGCGGGCGAGTAGCGACACTCCGGGAGGGCGAGCAGGCCGTCGGCGTGGAGACCGTAATAACGGGTTCGCTATTCCCGCCGGAAGGTGACGACAAGCACGTCGCGGTGCCCCGGTCGCGTGGAATCGAGCGGCGTCACCGGGGTGACCCCGTGATAGACGCGGTTGTCGTCGGTCACCGCCGAATCAAGCGGATCGGTCAGTGTGAAGCTGCCGAGCGGGCATTTGGCGAGATCGCCGATGGTGGTCTCGCCGCTCGAGATGTTGACCCGGCTGACCAAGAGGACCAGCACCCAGTCGACGCCGTCGCGATGCATCCCTTCCGGAGTTGGCCGGCCTTCTTGGCCCGGGCGCGCCTCGATGCGGAACTGATGGATTTCGACATGCCACGATTGCGGGCGCACCGGCGGCGGGGTCAGACGGTCGAACAGCCTATGGCAGGTGGCAAGGATCGCGCGCAGGGCGGGATGCCCACCGATCGCGTCGGTGACCGGCTCGAACCAGCGCTGGATTCCGCCATTCAGCGGATTGTAGTCGCGGCTCTGGTAATGCGGCTGGTGCGGCTTGCGGACAATCCCCGCGGGTCCGGCACGAAAACAGGCGAAGCGACGGCGGCGGTAGCGCCCGCCATCGGCCATGTAGGCATCGACCCCGAGATCGTCCCAACTCCGGGCAAAGCGGTCCCAATCAGAGAGCCCCGCTGCCTCCAGCACCGCGCGCATCTCCGGCTTGCGCACGACAGCAAACCCCTCGCGGGCGACGGTTTGGGCGATTGGGGCGAGCCGATCGGTCACCCTCTCCATGTCGATGCGCCTCGGGACGCCGTCAAGCCGCCCCGGCCGCCCCGTGCGGGCGAGGGTCAGCAAAGAGTCGAGGCCGGCTTTTCGTTGATGCAGCGCAACAGCCGCCAGTACCCGAACATATTGCTCGGCCGGATTTCGCGAACCGCCAGCCCGCTATCCCGCAGAAAGACCTCAAGCGGAAAATCGGCATGGAACCCGATATGGCGGGCGAGATGCGCCAACCATTTTTCCATGAAACGCAGCGCCCAGTTTTCGCTGGTGAAGTGGTTGACCAGAACGATCGTGCCGCCGGGAATGCACACCCGTCGCATCTCCGCCGCGAACCGCGCCGGGCTCGGCACGACCGAGGCGACATAGAGCGCCAGCACCGCGTCGAACGAGTTGTCCTCGAA
>JBGPTQ010000426.1:0-2800 GCA_041490725.1 Allostellaceae bacterium
CGCCAAGGATACGCAATAGACGCAATTTGCTGAGCCGGACAGCAGTGAGCTTGACCCGACCATCTCTAGACCCGCGGGTGACGGATTGGTTGGTGACTATCGTCCGGCGCGCGGCTTGTGTAGGGTTGCCGGGTGATCGACAGCGCGCGTCTCCAATTCCCCGATTTTGCGCCGGGCAGCGTCTGGCTGGTCGGCGCCGGGCCGGGCGATCCGGGGCTGCTGACGGCCCTGGCGCTCTACGCCCTCGACCATGCCGACACACTCGTCTACGACGCGCTGGTCGATCCGCGCATCCTCGAACTGGCGCGGCCCGGTGCCGCGCTCGAATATGCCGGCAAACGCGGCGGAAGGCCGTCGCCGAGCCAGCCCGACATCTCGGCCCGATTGATCCGGCTGGCTGAGGGCGGCCATCGGGTGCTGCGGCTCAAGGGTGGCGATCCCTGCGTCTTCGGCCGCGGCGGCGAGGAGGCTTTGGCCCTCTCAGCCGCGCAGATCCCGTTCCGCATCGTGCCCGGCATTACCGCGGGGATCGGCGGGCTCGCCTATGCCGGCATCCCGGTGACCCATCGCGACATCGCCTCCGCGGTCACCTTTGTCACCGGGCATGAACGCGGCGGTGCCGTGCCGGAGGGCCTCGATTGGGCGGCGATCGCCCGCGGCTCGCCGGTCATCGTCCTCTACATGGCGCTCAATCATCTCGGCCGCATCGCGGCGCGGCTGATCGAGGCCGGACGGGCGCGCAGCGAGCCGGTCGCGATCGTCAGCAAGGCGACGACACAAGCTCAGCGCGTGCTGGTGTCGACCTTGGAGGAGGCCGCCGCTTGCGCGCAGGCGGCGCGGATCGAGGCGCCGACGATCATCGTCATCGGCGAAGTGGTGCGGCTGCGCGGGGCCCTCGACTGGCTGGGTGGTTCAAGGGCGGGCGAGAGGGAAGAGTAGACGCCTAGTGCCGCAGTGCGTTCGGGAAGGCCAGGTTGAAATCCAGCTCGACGCTCGGTCTCTCGAACGATTCTGGCGGTGGTGGAAAACGCCCGACCGCTGCGACGATCTGCTCGATCTTGGCGTCGATGTCGGGGTAGCCCGAACTGCGCTTGACAGCGATGCGCCCGATCGTGCCGTCGCCCTGAACGACGACCGAGAGGGTCGTCTGACCACGGCGTCCGGCGAGGAACGCGAGCGGCAAGAGGTCGAGATGGCCGCGCGTCAGGGCGACGAGATGATCGAAATAATCGCTTCGGGCCGGGTCAGGACCGGGCATCCGCGCCTCGCGCGGCGCCGGATTTAAGCTGTGTACCACAGGGCTCGGCGGGGCAGGCGTCGACAGGGTTACTGCGGGCGGCGGGGTGGGTGTGGGCGGCCGCGGCATGACCGCAGCGGTCTTTGTTGGCGCCGGCCGCACCGGCGGGGGTGCTGCGGTGTCGGCGGCAATACCGTCCGCCTTCGATGGCGTCTCGCTGATGGTCTCGGCCACGGGCCGACCCGGCGGCGCCTCGTCCGGCGCGGACAGCGACTCCTCGATCACGAACTGCACCGGGAACGTTTCCGGGGTGTCGGTCGGCGCGCTGCTCCAGTTGATCAGCACGAGCAGCGGCAACAGGTGCACGCCGAGCGAGCCGAAAAGGCCGGGCGCGGAGGCGCGCTGGCGCGGCGTGGGCGGCGGTTCGTCCGGCCCCGCATCGCTCCGTTCCGGGTCGAGTTTCAGGAACTCCTCGAACTCGACCAGCAGCGGCACCTCCGGTACCCCGGGGGCCAGAAGCGGGTCGAGCTCCTCGAATTCCTCGAACCCGAGCCCTAGCGACCCGACCAGGAAAATCGGCTCCAATCGGCCGTCCTGAGCCGGCCAAATCGGCGCCAAGTCGATCTCGAACTCTTCGAGGAGCTCGTCCGGCGGCACGTGCAAGTTCCTACAAGTTCCTATTGGACAATTGGTATGTAATTGACCTCAATGTCGATTACAGCCCTTCCGGATAGCTCACCTGTAGAGTCAGGCTGATCCGCGGCCCCTGAAACCATTGTGGCAGCGGCGGAAAGCGGCGGACCGCGGCGACAGCCTGCTCGATCCTGGCATCGATATCCGGGTAAGACGAGTTTCGCGCGACGCTGATGCGCGCGATCGTGCCATCGTCGAGCACCAGAATGTTGAGGACCGTCGCGCCGCGGCGGCCGGCAACGAACGAAGGCGGCAGCAGGCCGAAATGGCCGCGTATCAGCGTGGCGCAGTAGGCAAGGTATTCGTCGCGAGTCGCAGCCGTCCCGGGCACTTGCGCGCGCGGCGCCGGGTGCGGGTTCAGCACCAGCCGCGCGACGACGGCCTGCTTTACCGGTGGCTTGACGGGCAGAGCCGGGTTTGGCTCCTCCGGCATGGCGGCGGGGTCGGGTTCCAGAGCAGGCTTTGGCAGTGCCGATAACAGATCGGGCGGGGGGATCGGCTTCGGCGGCGGCAGCGCGGCAGCGATTTGGGTTTCGGCCGGCTGGTCCGGTTTCGCGGCCGTCTCGCCGATATCCTCGGAGGCGAGCCGGCCTGGGGGCGGTGGCTTTTTCTCGGGTACGGGCGGGTGTGGCGGGGCCGCTTCCAGGACCAGCTGCACCGGGATCGGCACAGCAATCTCGGCCGGCGCACTACCCCAGGGAAGCAGAGCCAGCAGCGGCAGAAGATGGAGGCCGAGCGAGCCGAGCATCGCGAGCGAGAGCCCTGGGCGCCGACGCGGCGGCGGGAGTTTCGCCGGCTCCGCCTGCGCCCGCCCGGGGTCGAGCCGGCCGGCCTCGAACCGAGCGGTGTCGGGCCGGGCGGTGTCGGGCC
>JBGPTQ010000427.1:0-2792 GCA_041490725.1 Allostellaceae bacterium
GGGCGCTGCGGAAACGCGCGCGGGTCTCAGGTTCCTCGATGACGTAATCGCGGCGCTGCTTGGCGCGGCGATCGATGATGTGCACCGTCCTGCCGGTATAGTCGGTACGCATGACGCCGGTCTCCTGGCCGCCATGACGCTCGTAAGGCGCGATCAGCTCGCGGCAGAACTCGCGCTCCAAGACACGCGGGCAGATCAGGATCGGAGGCCCGGGCGCCGCCGGTTCGCCCCCTTCCCAACGCGGCAGCGAGGAGACGTAATCGGCGACACACGCCGCGTGCGCTCCGCCGCCGGGAAACGGAAATACGGCCAGCACCCGATGGTTGGGGTCGAGAACCAGGGTTGCCGGGCTGTAGGTCCACGGTAGGGTGTCGTCGGTGCGGATGCAGATGCCGTATTGAGCGCTGATGCGATAGTCGAGATCCCAAAAAAAGCATGAATCCCGGGAGCCGGTCGGCGATGCCGCCCGACCGCTCGTCTTCCGGATCGCAACTGATTCCGCAGAGCAGTGCATTTCGGTGCTGTCCTTGGACAGCACCCGGGATTGACGGCCGTTCGCCCCTGAACCAAGGAGCCCGATCACCTACGGTAAGCATCGCCATCGAGTCCGCTACTCTCAATCCCGAAAAATTCGACCAATCCCTCGCGTCAGATGATATCTACCGCGCGCCGCCGGCGGTGACAATCCCGACCTCCCGTTCCGACACCATCCCCGATGAGCCCGTCGGTCAAGGGCCGGGAGAAGGGCGGGAGATGCGGGCAAAGCTTTCGGCAATTCGCGCGACTACCCCTTCCCAATCCCCCGGCCGACCCTGGCGAAACAGACGCATCGTCGGATACCACGGGCTGTCGTCGCGCTCGCGCAGCCACCGCCAGTCGGCGGCAAACGCCAGCATGACCCAAACGGGCCTTCCGAGTGCACCGGCGAGATGCGCAACAGCCGTGTCGACGCTGAGCACGAAATCGAGATTGGCGATCGCCGCCGCCGTCTGCCCGAAATCGTCGAGCCAAGGCGACAGATCGGTGATCGAGCCGGCCGGCAGCCGGGCGATTTCGGCCGCAGGCGGACCGGTCTGCAGGCTGAACCATTCGATGCCGGACAGCGCGAAGAGGGGCCGGAGCCGTTCGAGGGTTAACGAGCGCTGCCGGTCTCCGGGCCGGTTCGGATTGGCCGCCCAGGCGAGGCCGACCCGCAAGCGGGCGCCCGGCGGGATGCTCCGGCGCCAGCCTTCCCGCTCGGCCGGGTCGGCTGAGAGATAGGGAATGTCGGCAGGAATGGTTTCGAGAGTCGTGCCGAACGCGCCCGGCAGGCTTGGCAGCGGGCAGCAGACATCGAACCCCGGCAGCGGATCGCCGGCTGCGAGAATCGCGACTGGTGCCGGGAGGCTGGCGGCCAGGCGGACGAGCGGCGCCTGGACGACCAGAACCACGCGTCCGCCCCGCCTGGCAACGAGCGGCACGTAGCGCAGGAAGTGGATCGTGTTGCCATATCCTTCCTCGGCGTAAAGGAGGATGGTCTTGCCCGCCGGATCCTCGCCCCGCCATTGCGGCCCGGGCCGAGGCTGATGCCAGACCCGCCGCCGCCACTCGAACTCTTGCCAGCCCGTCGCGCAATCGCCGGCGAGCAGGCACGCCAGCCCGAAATTGTAATGAGTCAACGCGTCATTCGGAGCAAGCGCCAGCGCCCGCCGGTAGCGTTCCATCGCCGCGTCGAGACGGCCTTGGGCCAAGAGCGCGTTGCCCATGTTGTGGTGGACCTCCGGATTGTCCGGGTCGAGGGCGAGGGCGCGCTCGAATTGCTCGACCGCCTCGTCGAGCCAGCCTGCTTCGCGCAGCGCCGAGCCGAGATTGTTGCGCGCCCCGGCGTCGCCGCGATCGCTCGCGACGGCGTGCCGAAAGCTCTCGAGCGCGCCCTTGAGATCCCCTTGCCGGCGCAAGATTTTTCCCAGATTGTTCCAGGTATCAGCGTCGTTCGGATCCAATTCCAGAGCGCGCCGGTAGCTGGCGACCGCCTCCGGCACGCGGCCTTCGATGACGAGCACATTGGCAAGGTTGGCATGGGCCGCCGCATAGTCGGGGCGCAACGCGACGGCGCGGCGATAGCTCGCTTCGGCGTTCCTCGGCCGCCCCCGCAGCACCTCGAGGGTGCCGAGGTCGAAATGGGCTTCGGGGTAGTCGGGACGACGGGCGAGCGCCTGGCGGTAGGCGCTTTCGGCCGCCTCCGATCGCCCCTGCGCGCGCAGCGCATTGCCGAGCAGATGGTGCGCCTCGGCTGCCGCGGGATCGATCGCGACCGCCTTCTCCAAGGCCGCGGCGGCCGCGCCCCAATCCCGCCTGTTGAGGTGCGCCCTGCCGAGCAGGCACAGCGCGGCCGCATTGTCGGGGCGCAGCGCCAACAGCTTTCGGCAAAGCTCCTCGGCCGCCTCCGGCCGGCCATCGCGCCAGCAAGCGAGGGCGTCGGCCAGGCCGCGCTCTAGCGCTTCGTCATCCACGGCCGAACCCGCCCAACGCCCGGTTTCGATCCGGATCCAACCACATCCTCCTGAGCGATAATCACCCGGCCCCTCGACGGCTTAAGCGGAAAATCATGAGCCGGGATCTGCCGTAGCCGCCGCAATCTGCGAGAGAATTTGTTCATGGCTGTGTTCGCGCGGAAACGGTACCGTCGGGATCGGCAATCCCAAAAATGGGCTCAGCTTGTCCCATTGATCGTGCTCAATGATATTCATTTCCAACAGGTCATCAGGCCGATCCAAAAAATAACGGCGCACATCGGCGTGATGCCGGTGGTA
>JBGPTQ010000428.1:0-2789 GCA_041490725.1 Allostellaceae bacterium
GATAACGACCACTGTGAGTGCAGACAGGAGTGACAATACTGTCCTCATTCTTGTCTCCTTCGGAAAGGTTCGCTTTTCCCCACAAAAGTGAAGGTCGAGTTCCTTCGTGTCCCTGTTATTGCACTCTCGTTCGGCAATCTTGCAGGATTGGGACAGAGCTGGTAAGTTCCGGCCCGGCCTTGCTGGGCTGCGCCGGAACACCCTATTTCACCAACAGCTTGACGATCGCGTCGAAATGCTCGTCGGCGAGCCGGCGCAGCTCGTCGTCGGTGCGGTCCTGCACCGGATGCGGGACGAATACCAGCGCCGGGTCGGTGCCCAATGATTTCGCCTGCGCCTTCGCCCCCTCGATGAATTCGGTCGTCGCCACGCCGACTGTCGGAATGCCACGCGCCTCGAGTTCTGCCATGTCATGCGTACAGCACGATATGCAGGACCCTCAGTCGCTGAGCCCCTCGATGACGAGGTTGACTTCGGTGGCAATCTGCTGCTGCAAGGGCAGCGGCGCCGTCCTCGTATTGGTCGGCTTTCTGTAGCGCTTGACCGCGATGCCGCGCTCCTGGAGCCGCTCGTCGAGGCGGTCGAGAAACACATCGCCCCGCGCCTTGGCGATGTCGAGAAGCCCGATCGTCAGCCCATCGAGCCGCTCCGGCCGGGGCAGGCGAGGCCGCAACGTCGGACTTCGCTCCGAGGTGGGATCGAGAAGCACGCTCATGACTTCACCTCCTTGGTTACGGGAACGCTGCCGCGGGGGCCCGAGGACCAGCCGCCGATGATGCCGGAAAACATCCCGGCAGCGCCGCCGGCGCGGACGATCATGAGGCCGCCCGGGCGGAACTTGTTGATCGTTTTGCCGGCGAGCGAAGCCGGGCCGCCCTCGGCGATGCCGCGGGCGCCGGCAACCAGCTCCGCGCCGGGGATCTCGCACAGTCTGTACAGCTCCTCATAGAGCCGTGCCTTCGACCAGCCGGCAATCCGGAAGGTGCGCTCGTGCTCGGGGCAGATTACGAGCAGCGCGTCGCACGCCGGCGCGAGCTTGACGTTGAGAACAGCTTTCAGCGACTCGGCCATGCTGCGCGCCAGGCTCTCGGGGTCGCGCGATTTCTGGTCGACGATGCCCTGCAAGCCGAAGCCGGCGAACACCGTCACCGCCGACACCCCGGGCTGCAGCCCGCGCTCGACCGAGAGCGGCTCCCAGCACGAACCTTCCTCGTCCTCGGCAAAGCAATAGCCGAGCTTGCCGGGGTTGCCGAGCGTGGCGCGGTCGACCTCCTGCGGCCTGCCCTCGCCGATATTGCGGATCACCAGCTGTAAGGCGCGGCCGATCGAGCTGTTGGCGCGGTTGCCCTGGCCCAGCGCATTGCCCTTGGCGTTCATGCCGATGCGGCGGCGCACCGCGCCGTTGACGATGACCACCGGCCCGGCGAACATCGTCGTCGCCAGGACGCCGTGCATCGCAAAGCTCTCGTCGAGCACCGCCTCGACCGCGGCCAGCACGACCGGCAGGTATTCGGGCTTGCACCCGGCCATCACGGCGTTGATCGCGATCTTCTCGACCGTCGCCGCGGCGAGCGCCGGCGGCACCAGCCCGATTACCTCCTGCGGGTCGCGGCTCGTGCCGTCGAGCATGCGCAACACGCGCTCCTCGGTCGGCGCCACCAGCGGCAGCCCGTCCGACCAGCCGCGCGCGAACATCGCCTCCTGCTCGTCCTCGTCGCTACCGATCTCGATGCGGCGCGATCTGAGCCCGGTCTCGTTGAAGCGCACCTTGAGGCGTTCGAGAACGCCCGGCTCGATGTTGCGGGCGCCGCAGCCCGGGCGCGATTCCGGCAGGTCGCGGCCGAGCCCGGCGAGCCCGGAGAGGCGCTCCCATTCGCCGCGGTCCCAGCCATAGGTGCGCGCCACCTCGCGGCCGCCTTCGAGCCGGATCAAGGTCGGCACGATCTCGATCTTCAGGCGATGCGAGATGTCGAGCCCGAGATCGCTTTCCCGGAGCGGCACCGTGTCGGGAAAGGTCGGATCGTCCTGGCTATAGACGGTGATGCCGGCGCGCCGCGCCAGTTCGCCGAGCACCGGCGCGGTCATCACGCAAGTCGGGCAGTCGCGCTTGACGATTGCAATCAGACCGTCATCCGGCAGAGTGCTCATCGCGATCCCCGCTCAGTCTGTGCCGCAGCATGAACCCGAGGGGGCCGAGCGGCAACACCGATCGCGGCGTGCACCGGGTTCCGACGAAACTGCTCCCTCTCCGCCCTGAAGGGCGGAGAGGGCAAACGACTGCGTACCTAACTCGACGGCTTGCGCGTGCGTCCGTGCCGTATCACCCTGCGCCGCGTCATCAGCACGGAGACCAGATCATGCGGCTCGGCATTCATCTGCCCCATATCGGACAGAAGGCGGGACCCGAAGCGATCCGCGATGCCGCGATCCAGGCCGAGGCGCTCGGCTTTGCCGATGTCTGGGTCAGCGAGCACATCATCGTCCCCAAAGAGCGGGCCTATCCGCCCTCGGCGATCTTCTGGGACCCGGTGTTGACCCTGACCTGGGCCGCCGCCGTGACCCGCCGGGTCGGGCTCGGCACCAGCGTCCTCGTCCTGCCGATGCGCCACCCGCTGCCGCTCGCCAAAGAATTGGCGACGTTGCAGAATCTATCGGGCGGGCGGCTCATTCTCGGCGCCGGGGTCGGCTGGCTTGAAGCCGAGTTCGAGGCATTGGGCGTGCCGTTCCGCGAGCGCGGCCGGCGCATGGACGAAGGCATCGCGATGATGCGCGCGGTGTGGTCGCAGGAC
>JBGPTQ010000429.1:0-2780 GCA_041490725.1 Allostellaceae bacterium
ATGGCCGCTCTGATAATAATTGGCGAGGGTCAGGTGGGTGACCCCGCAGGATTTCCAGGTCAGCACATCCTCGCGCCACTGCGCTTCGTCGCCGGCGGCGGAGACCCGCGTGTCGATGCCGATCGTCGCCGGATCGCGGCCGGCCGCCTCGGCATAGGTGCGCAATTTGGCAATCGCGGCGCGCGCCTCCTCGCCCGGCGGATAGGCGAGCGGCATCCAGCCGTCGCCCCATTTGACGACGCGCCGCAAGGTCACATCGGCGTGCCCGCCATACCACAGCGGGACCCGCCGCGCGGCTGGGCGCGGGTTGATGCCGGCATCGTCGATCGTGTGCCATTTGCCGGTGAAGGCGACGTGCGGCTCGGCCCACAGCGCCTGCATGACCTCAACCTGTTCTTCCGACCGCCGGCCGCGATTGTGGAAATCCTCGTTGAGCCCGACGAACTCAACTTCGTTCCAGCCGACCCCGATGCCGAGCCGAAACCGGCCCTGCGACAAGATTTCGAGTGAGGCGGCCTGCTTGGCGACGAGCACGGTCTGGCGCTGCGGCAGGATCAGCACCTGGGTCGAAAAATCCGCGATTTTGGTGCAGCCGGCGAGAAAGCCGAACAAGACGAACGGGTCGTGGTAGAGGTCGGTCGAGCGGGCGCGGCCTTGCGTCCATTCCGGCCGGCTCGCGACATTGACCCCGAGCACGTGGTCGGGGGCGGCGATCCCCTGATAGCCGATCTCCTCCGCCGCCTGGGCGAAATCGCGGATCGCGTCCGGTTGCCCGCCGATGTCGACAATCGGCAACGCCACGCCGAGTTTCATCTGCCGCTCCGTTCGGTTGTCGTTGAGATCATGGGCCTGTCCCCCGCGGGTCACCGGCTCGCGCCAGCCATATGGCGAGGCGGCGCGCGGCTTCGGCGATGTCTGCGGTCGAGCCGGCGAAGGAGAGGCGGATCCAGCTATCGCCGTGGATCGGGTCGAAATCGCGGCCGGGCGTCGTCGCGACCCCGGTCTCGTCGAGCATTTGCCGGCAGAATTCCTGGCTGTCGCCGGTCAGCGCCGAGACATCGACATAGAGGTAGAACGCCCCCTCGGCCGGCGCGAAGCGGGTCAGCCCGGCTTGTCCGAGCGCGGCGATCAGCAGGTCGCGATTGGCGCGGTAGCGTGCGACATGGCGGTCGAGTTCGGCCCGGCAGCCGAACGCCGCGAGCGCGGCGAGCTGCGACAGCGCCGGGGGCGACACGTAGAAATTCTGCGCCAGGCACTCGACCGAGCGGGCGAGATCGGGCGGCACCACCATCCAGCCGAGCCGCCAGCCGGTCATGCTGTAGTATTTCGAGAACGAGTTGATGACGATCGACTCATGACCAAAGGCGCGTGCGGTCTGCGGCGCGCTCTCATAGGTGATGCCGTGATAGATCTCGTCGGAGACCAGCCGGATGCCGCGCTCGCGGCACCAGCCGGCAAGGCGCGCGAGGTCCGCGGCCGGGATCATCGTGCCGGTCGGGTTGGCCGGGCTGGCGACGATCAGCCCGGCCAGCTCCCCCGCCTCGGCGAGCAATTCCGGATTGGGCTGATAATGCGCGTTCGGGCCGACCTCGATCAGCACCGGTTCGAGGCCGAGCGCGGAGAGGATGTTGCGATAGGCGGGATAGCCGGGCGCCGCAAGCGCGACCCGCTCTCCGGGCTCGAAGGCGGCGAGAAAAGCCAGCTGGAAGGCGGCCGACGAGCCGGTGGTGACGACGATGTCGCCGGGGTCGACGGCGACCCTGTACTGGTCCTGGTAATGCCGGGCGATCGCCTCGCGCAATTGCGGGATGCCGAGCGCGTCGGTATAGCCGAGGCGGTCCTGCGCCAGCGCCGCGCGTGCCGCGTCGAGCACCGCTTCCGGCGCTCGCGTGCCGGGCTGGCCGACTTCGAGATGAATGACCGAATGGCCGGCGGCCTCGCGCGCATTGGCGGCGCGCAGCACATCCATCGCGATAAAGGGCGGGACCAGCCCGCGGCGGGACGGGGTGAGCGGCATGGCTGGCATGTTCACATATTATGCCTGTACGGGCGCGGGAGATTGTTGCCAGGGGCAACCCGCTTTCGCTATGACGGGCGGCCATCCTCGCCCCAAGAGCCGCACCGGGAACCAGCAGCATGTCCGACGACACCAAGCCGATCCGCCTCATTGGCATGTCCGGCAGCCTGCGCACCGGTTCCTATTCGAACGCGGTACTGGAGACATTGCGCGAGAAATTCGCCGGCCGCGCCGATCTAGTTCTCTACGACCTCGCGCCGATCCCGCTCTACAACCAGGATTTCGAAGGCGAGAAGCGACCGCCTGTTGTGAAAAAGCTGCTCGCCGACATCGCCGACGCCGACGGGCTCGTGCTGTGCGCGCCGGAGTTCAACCACAGCATCCCCGGCGTCCTGAAAAACGCGCTCGACTGGGCCTCGCGCCCGGGCTTCCAGTCTGTCATGGCCTACAAGCACGTCGCGATCATGGCGACCTCGCGCGGACCGTTGGGCGGCGCCCGCTGCCTCGAGCACATGCGGGTCGCGCTCGATTCGATGCTGTCGCGGATCGCCCTGGCGCGCGAGGTCATCATCAGCGCGGCCGAGGCCAAGATCCGCGACGGCCGCCTCGTCGACGAAACCTCGCTCGGCTTTGCCTGCGGCGCGGTCGAGGCACTGATCACCGAAATCCGGCTGTGGCAGACGGCCGAAGCCAAGCAACCCTAATGGCGCTTCGCTAAGGGGCAATCGGGGCAGATTGAATCGCATCAGGGGTTCGTCATTCC
>JBGPTQ010000430.1:0-2777 GCA_041490725.1 Allostellaceae bacterium
GAGATCAAGCTTGCCGGCGGCATCCTCCTGCACCCGCGCCGAGACGCAGATCCCACCGGGCTCGGCCAAGGCTTCGAGGCGGGCGGCGACATTGACCCCATCGCCGAAGATGTCGCCGTCCTCGACGACGATGTCGCCGACATTGATGCCGATGCGGAACTCGATGCGCCGCTCGGCGGGGATTGCGGCGTTGCGCTCGGCCATCCCTGCCTGCACCGCGCTCGCGCAGCGCAGCGCGTCAACGACGCTGCCGAACTCAACCAGCATCCCGTCGCCGGTGGTTTTGACGATGCGGCCGTGGTGGCCCTCGATGCCAGGATCGATCAGCTCGCGCCGGTGCGCGCTCAATCGCGCGAGCGTCCCTTCCTCGTCCTCTCCCATCAGCCGCGAATAGCCCGCGACATCGGCGGCGAGGATGGCGGCGAGGCGGCGGGTAGCGGGCATTTGTCGCGACGGGTGATTGTGTCCCCCGAGCCTACGCCGAAACCGATGGTGAGCCTAAGCAGGATTGCGTTGATGCACGCACAATTGCCCTCTCCGCCCTTTAGGGGGGAGAGGGAGGGGCCCGCGCCAAAGGCGTGGGAGGGTGAGGTGGGCAGCGCTGAATCTCGGACATCAACCCACCTCACCCCGACCCTCTCCCCCCGGAAGGGCGGAGAGGGGGCGAAGAGGAGACGGCAAACAGATGCCCACCAAGGGTCGGCCGTGGCACGCCGGTCGTCGCGGGCAGACTCAGCGGCAGCCCCATAAGGGAGCGCACGGCGAGATAGGCGAAGGCCTGCGCTTCGAGCGCATCGCCGTCCCAGCCGACCGCCTCGACCGGGCGCACCGGCACCTCCACCCTTCCCTCGCCCGCTTGCGGGGGAGGGAAGGGTGGGGGCACGGCGAGCCGGCGGGCCAGCGCCGCCATCAGCGCCGGGTTGCGCCGGCCGCCGCCGCAGACGAGCCATTCGCGGGGCGGAGCCGGAAAGTGCCGGGTCGCTTCCGCCACTGCTGCCGCACTCATCTCGGTCAAGGTCGCGGCGCCGTCGGCAAGCGCAAGATCGTCGGGGACCGCGTTCCGGAACTCGTCGCGGTCGAGCGATTTCGGCGGTTTCCGGGCGAAATAGGGGTGTTCGATAAAGCGCGTGACATGGGAGGCCGACACCTGTCCCGCCCGCGCCAGCGCGCCGTCGATATCGGCCGCCCTGCCGGTGTGGCGATGCACCCAATCGTCGATCAGCGCGTTGCCCGGCCCGGTGTCGAAGGCGAGGATGTCGTCCGCGCCCGCATCACGCCCCGGGCCGATCCAGGTGACGTTGCCGACGCCGCCGAGGTTGAGGATGGCGAGCGGCTTCGCCCTATTGGCGGCGAGGGCGGCGTGGTAGAGCGGCGCGAGCGGGGCGCCCTCGCCGCCCGCGGCAACGTCGGCGCTGCGGAAATCGCCGACGACATCAACGCCGACGAGGCGCGCCAACAGCATGCCGTCGCCGATCTGCCAGGTCCGGCGCTCGGCCGGGCGGTGCAGGATCGTGTGGCCGTGAAAGCCGACGAGGTCGATGGCAACGCCGGGATGCTTCCGGCGAAACTGCGCGACGGCTTCGGCATGCAGCCGGGTCAGCTCGCTCTCGACGGCGGCGATCTCGGCGCTTGGGCAGGCGCCGCCCAGGACGGCACGCAACCGCTCGCGGAACGCGTCTGGATAGGGCACGGTCAGCGCCGGGCCGGCGGCAACCCGCCGGCGGCCGTCGGTCGCCAACGCCGCGACATCGATGCCGTCGAGCGAGGTGCCGCTCATCAGCCCCAGCGCGTGGCGCAGATTTGTGGTAGATAAGGCCGCCATGTCGCCAGCCAACTCCATGGGCCGTTCCGCCTTTCTCGCCGCCGCCGCCGAGCGCGGCTTCATCCATCAATGCACCGATTTGGCGGCGCTCGACGCGCGCCTCGCCGCCGGGCCGCTCACCGCCTATGTCGGCTATGACTGCACCGCCGACAGCCTGCATATCGGCAACCTTATGTCGATCATGCTGCTGCGCCTGTTCCAGCAGACCGGCAACCAGCCGATCGTGCTGATGGGCGGCGGCACCACCCGGATCGGCGATCCCTCGGGCAAGGACGAGGCCCGCCTCCTGCTCGACGATACCGAGATCGCCCACAACATGGCGGGGATCCGCAAGGTCTTCGCCAATTTCATCAATTTCGGCGACGGACCCGGTGACGCCGTCATGGTCAACAACGCCGATTGGCTCGACGAATTGCGCTACATCCCGCTCTTGCGCGATGTCGGCCGCCACTTCTCGGTCAACCGCATGCTGACCCAGGACAGCGTCAAGCTGCGCCTCGACCGCGACCAGCCGCTGTCGTTCCTCGAATTCAATTACATCGTGCTGCAGGCCTATGATTTCGTCGAGCTGGCCCGGCGCTTCGGCTGCGAATTGCAGATGGGCGGCTCCGACCAGTGGGGCAATATCGTCGCCGGGATCGAGCTCGGCCGGCGCAGCGACGGCCGCACCCTGTTCGGGCTGACGACGCCGCTCGTCACGACAGCCTCGGGCGCAAAGATGGGCAAGACCGCGCAAGGCGCGGTCTGGCTCAACCCCGAGCGCCTCAAGCCCTACGATTACTGGCAATTCTGGCGCAACACCGAGGACGCCGATGTCGGCCGCTTCCTGCGCCTCTTCACCGAATTGCCGCTGCCCGAGATCACCCGGCTCGAGCGGCTCGCCGACAGCGAGATCAACGAGGCGAAAAAGATCCTGGCGACCGAGGCGACCGCGCTCGCCCACGGCCGTGCCGCC
>JBGPTQ010000431.1:0-2767 GCA_041490725.1 Allostellaceae bacterium
GGAGCCGGCCAAGGAGGACCTCTTCGCGCCGGCATGATGGGGCGCCCGGCCGCGATGCCGGATCTCCCGATCGCGCTCTCGGGCGAGAGCATCCTGCCGGGCGAGGCTTATCTCGCCGACACGCCGGTGTTGCGCTCCCATGCCGGGACCCAGCCCGATCTGTTCGTGCGCTGGAACGAGATCCCGCTTGCGGCGCCGGCGATCGACGTCGTCGTGCATCTGCACGGGTTTTCGCAGCAGGGCGGCGCGATGCTGCTCGCCGAAAAGGTTGCGAGGAGCGGCCTCGACCTGTCGGGCCGGACCCGGCCGACCCTGGCCCTCCTGCCGCGCGGCAATTGGCTCCGGCACACCTGGTACGACTTTCCGGCGCTGCTGGCGGGCGGGATCGACCGGCTGGTCGACGACGCGTTGCAATGGTTTCCCCACCCCGCCCGCCCGTTGGCGGTCGACCGCTTCATTCTCTCGGCGCATTCGGGCGGCGGCATGCCGGCGATCGACGCGATCGCCGGAGCGCGCCGAAAGCCGGACGAGCTTTTCGTGTTCGACGGGCTATACGGGCGCGATCCGCGCGCCGGCGACCCGCTGCGGGGGATCGAGATCATCGATACCTGGCTCGGCGAGCGCCTTGCGCGCGAGCCCGACCGGCCGGGCGCGCTGCGCGTGGTCTATATCGAGCGCCAGACCGGCCCCTTTTCGCGCGAGGTCACGAAGCTGATCGCGCGGCATCTGGCATCGGCTGAGCTGGGCATGGCGGCAGAACTCGCGCCGCGCTACCGTGTCGAGCCTTCCGGCGTGCCGCACGCTTATGTGGCATCGATCTGCGGACCGCCTCTACTCGCCCGGCCGGATGCCGAGTTCGATTGGTCGCGCCTCTAGACTGAACCGCGGGAGGTATCTGGTGTCCGGTGTGCTTGAGTCTGGTGTCCTGGGGGGCATTCGCGTCCTTGATTTCGGGCGCTACATCGCGGGGCCGTTCTGCGCCGCGCTGCTCGGCGACCTTGGCGCCGAGGTGATCCGCATCGAGCGGATCGGCGGCGGCGAGGACCGCTTCTTCATCCCGGTCGGGGCCGGGCCCGCCGCGGGACCGATGGCTGGCGGCGGCGCGATGTTCCTGGCGATGAACCGCAACAAGCGCGGCATGACCCTGGACCCGGCATCGCCGAAGGGCCGCGAGATCGTCAAGCAACTCGTCGCGACCGCCGATGTCGTGGTCGCCAATTTGCCGCCCGCGGTGTTGCGCTCGCTGGCGCTCGACCTCGACAGCCTGCGGGAGGTGAAACCCGACATCATTCTGACCACGGTGACCGGGTTTGGCGCCGGCGGGCCGCTCTCGCACAAGCACGGCTTCGACGGCATCGGCCAGACGATGAGCGGCGCGGTCTATCTCACGGGCATGCCAGAGCAGCCGATCGCCAGCAAGGTGCCGTGGGTCGATTTCGGCACCGCCTGCCTCTCCGCCTTCGGCACGCTTGCCGCGCTCTACGAGCGCGGCAAGACCGGCCACGGCCAGAAGGTCGAGGGCGCATTGCTGCGCACCGCGATCGCCTTCGCCAACGCCGCGCTGATCGAGCAGTCGCTGACCCAAGTCGATCGCACCGCGATCCGCAACCGCGGCTTCAACTCGGCGCCGGCCGATATCTTCCGCACCAATGACGGATGGATTGTCGCGACGGTGATCGGCCAGCCGATGTTCCGGCGCTGGTGCCGGATGATCGGCGAGGAGCATTGGCTCGCCGACCCGCGCTTCGCCGACGATCAGACGCGCGGCGATCACGGCGAGCTCATCTCGGCGCGGATGAGCGAATGGTGCGCGGCGCGCAGCTGCGCCGAGGCGCTGGCCGAGCTCGAAAATTCCAGCATTGTCGCCGGCCAGGTCTATTCGCTGCAGCAGGCGCTCGATGACGAGCACATCCGCGCCGCCCACCTCCTCGAGGAGCGGGAATTTCCCGGCCTCGACCGCACCGTGCCCCTGGCGCCAACCCCGATCGAGCTGTCGGAAACACCGGGCACTTATCGCCGTCCGGCGCCGCTCCTCGGCGAGCACACCGATGAGATCCTCGAGAGCCTCGGTTACGAGGCGGCGGAGATTGCCGCGTTGCGGGCGCAGAAGGTGGTCTGATGAGCAAGGCCTTCGTCAAGGAAACCAACGACGAGCTGGAGCTGCCCGACGAGGCGCCAATCATCCCCACGGGGGTCAGGAACTACATGACCCCCACCGGGCATCGCTGCATGCAGGAGGAGTTGCGCCGGCTGCTGCGCGAGGAGCGCCCGAAAACCGTCGAGATCGTGGCCTGGGCGGCGGGCAATGGCGACCGTTCGGAAAACGGCGATTACATCTACGGCAAGCAGCGGCTGCGCGAGATCGACCGGCGCGTCCGCTTCCTCACCAAGCGGCTGGAGAGTGCCGAGGTGGTCGATCCGCGCCAGCAGACCCGGCGCGACCAGGTGTTCTTCGGGGCGAGCGTGACCTACGCCAACCGGCATGGCGCCGAGAAGACGGTGACGATCGTCGGCATCGACGAGGCCGATCTCGAGCGCGGCCAGGTGAGCTGGATTTCGCCGATCGCCCGCGCCCTATTGAAGGCGCATGAGGGCGAGACCGTCGAGCTGCGCACTCCGACCGGGAGCGAACAGATTGAGGTGCTCGAAATCCGTTACGGCGTGATGTGATCGGTGGCTACAGTTTGAGCAGACGCTTGGCGTTGCCGTTCAGCAATTTCTCCCTGTCCTCGGCGCACAGCGGCAGGGTCTCGATCCATTTCGCGCC
>JBGPTQ010000432.1:0-2765 GCA_041490725.1 Allostellaceae bacterium
GGCCTGCCGGCGCTCGCCATCCCGTGCGGCTTCAGCCGCGAGGAAGGCCTGCCGCTGTCGTTGCAGATCGCGGCCGCGCCCTTCGCCGAGGGGCTGGTGCTGCGCATCGCCCATGCCTACCAAGAGGCGACCGACTGGCACCGCCGCCACCCGAACCTGGCCTGATTGCCCGGAGCATCGATATGACCAGCGAACAGCGCACTGATCTCAGCCATCTGCCGCCTTCGACCCCGGAGGAAATCCGCGCCATGGTGCGCAAGGCCGGGCTCGATCTGCCGGACGAACTGATGCGCCAATTCATCGCGGCGTGGCCGGCCTACGAGGCGATGATCAGGCGCATCCCGCGCAGCCGGTCCTATGCCGAGGAGCCGGCGCATATTTTTCGCCCGGCCCGGTCGTCGGTCCGCGACTAGCGGACGCTCGCCCAGCGGCCGACAACCGCCTTACTCTTGCCGGCGCCGCCGAAGAGTCGCACGCTGCCGACACAAGACCAGTAGCCGGGAGAAGCGCGATGAAGACGAGCCGGGACCGCATTCTGACCACCCATACCGGCAGCCTGCCGCGCCCGCCCGAATTGCGCTCGGTGCTGGTGAAGAAGGACCAGGGCGAGCCCTATGACAAGGCGGAGCTCGATCGACTGACGCGGGAGGCCGTCATCGCCATCGTCCGGCGTCAGGCCGAGGTCGGCGTCGACGTCGTCAATGACGGCGAGATGTCGAAGCCCGGCTATTCGACCTATGTCGCCGACCGGCTGTCGGGTTTCGCCGGGCATGAACCGGCAAAGCCGCGCCTCGACACCCGCGACCATCCGAACTTCATGGCCGCCTATGAGCGCATGACCGGCTCGAATGTCGCCCGGCGCGCCGTGTGCGTCGGCCCGATCGCAGTGCGCGACACGGAGCCGCTCGCTCAGGACCTGGCCAACCTCAAGGGGGCATTGGCTCGGGTCAATGTCGTCGAAGGCTTCATGACCGCGGCCTCGCCGGGTCTCGTGCCGGTGTTCCAGACGAACCGCTATTATCCGAGCCACGAGGCCTATGTCGAAGCCATCGCCGCGGCGATGCAGCAGGAATACGAGGCGATCGTCGCCGCCGGCTTTGTGTTGCAGCTCGATTGCCCCGATCTGGCGATGGCCCACCACACCTCGTTCCAGGATTTGAGCGAAACGGATTTCCTGAAGCGCGCGGCGTTCCATGTCGAGGTGCTGAACCACGCCTTGCGCAACGTGCCGGCGACCAGCTGCCGCATCCACATCTGCTGGGGCAATTACGAGGGGCCGCACGATCACGACATCGATTTCGCCAAAGTCGCGCCGATTCTGGTGAAGGCAAAGCCGATGGCGCTCGTCGTCGAGGCGGCCAACCCGCGCCACGCGCATGAATGGGCGGTGTGGAAGGACCTCAAGCTGCCTGACGACAAGATCCTGGTGGCGGGCGTCCTCGACACCTCGACCAATTACGTCGAGCACCCCGAGCTGGTGGCCGAGCGCCTCTGCCGCTTCGCCGATGTGGTCGGGCGCGAGCGGGTGATGGCCGGTTCGGATTGCGGCTTCGGCACCTTCGCCGGCTACGGCAAGCTCGACCCCGATATTTCCTTCAAGAAACTGCACGCGATGGCCGAGGGCGCGGCGATCGCCTCCAAGCGATTGTGGGGCCGGGCCTGAGCGGCATTGCACAAGTTGGGCGACCTATCGAGCTTGGTGGCGGCGGAAACCCCTCTTCCGCATTGCGGGAGAGGGTGGCTCGCCCCGGCAGGGGCGAGACGGGTGAGGGTGCCTGCCGCGACCCCGCTGGCCGCCCCCTCACCCCAACCCTCTCCCCCGATGGGGGAGAGGGGGTTTCTTTGCGCGACGCGGCGCGACTTCGTCGCTTTCGTAGCCGGCGCGGCTGTGGGATGGCCGCTCGCCGCGCAAGCGCAGCAGCGCGACGGGATGCGCCGCCTCGGCGTGCTGATGGGGCCGCGCGAGAGCAATCCTGCCTGGCAGGCACGCGCCGGCGCCTTGGTGCAGGGGCTCGGCGCGCTCAACTGGCACGACGGCGGCAATCTGCGCATCGATTGGCGCTGGGCCGGCGGCGACCCCGCGCTCTACGAGCGCTACGCGGCAGAGTTGGTCGCGCTCGGCCCCGAGGTGCTGTTGGCCGGGACCAGCCTGTCTGTCGAGGCGTTGCGGCGGCAAACCAACACAATCCCGATTGTCTTCGTAGAAGTCACCGACCCGATCGGCCAAGGCTTTGTCGAAAGTCTGGCGCGACCAGGCGGCAACATCACCGGTTTCAGCCTTTACGATCCGCCGATGGCCGGCAAATGGCTGGGAATGCTGACGCAGATCACCCCGCCGGTCGCGCGCGTGGCGGTCCTCTATAATCCCGCAACCACGCCCTATGCCGGTCTGTATCTACGCGCCATCGAGGAAGCGGCGCGGTCCCTCGCCGTGGCGGTGCAGGCCGCGCCGGTCGATGACGATGCCGAGATCGAGGCGATAATGGCGAGGCTCGCGCACGAAGAGCGCGGCGGGCTGCTGGTTCTGCCCAACACCTTCGCTGGTGCGCATCATGCCGCGATCATCGCCCTAGCCGCCCGGCACCGCCTGCCCGCGGTCTATCCCTTTCGCTTTTTCGCCGCGAGCGGCGGGCTGATGTCCTACGGCATCGAGCCGGAGGATCTATTCCGGCGCTCTGCCGCCTATGTCGATCGCATCCTGAAGGGCGCCAAGCCGGCTGATCTGCCGGTGCAGAACCCGACCAAATTCGAGCTGGTGATCAACC
>JBGPTQ010000433.1:0-2755 GCA_041490725.1 Allostellaceae bacterium
CCGCCCAACAGGTCGATCCAGGCGCGCACCCGCGGCGGCAGATGGCCAATGATGACGTCGATCCGGACATGCTCGTTGTGCAGGAGGGTATAGCCTGAAGCGAGCAGGAACACCGCCGAGAACAGATACCATTGCAGCTCGAGCCAGCCGTTCGAGCTCATGTCGAACACGTATCGCACGCTCGCGTTGCCGGCGCTGACGACGACCGCGGCCAGGATCAGCCAATAGACGAGATGCCCGACCCGTTCGTTCAACGCGTCGATCGCGCGGCTTAGGCGCAACAGCAGCGTCACCCCAATGCTCCCAAGGTGCTGACAACCCGGTGCGGCGGCCAGTGCATAACATGGAAAAGCCCAATGTTGAGCCACCGGTCTGTTATTTTGCCGAGCGGCTCGCCGGTTTCTACCGGGTGAGGAGGATTGGCGATGGTCGATGACGGCTCGGTTGCCCGCTACCGCACCAACCTTCAGGGCGAAGTCGACAGCGCCGGGCTTTACCGGGCGATGGCCGAAGCGGAGAAGGACCCACATCTGAGCGAGGTTTACCGCCGCCTTGCCGCCGTCGAAGAGGCCCACGCCGAATTCTGGCGCAAGCAACTGGGCGGTCTCGGCGCGACCGGCATGGCACGGCGGCCGGGCTGGCGGACGCACGCGCTCGGCTGGCTCGCCCGGCGCTTTGGGCCGCAATTCGTGCTGCCGACCTTGAGCACCCTGGAACAGCGCAACAGCGGGCAATACGACGCGCAGCCGGAAGCCGTCGCCGGCGGCTTGCCGGGAGCCGAGCGCTCGCACACCCGGGTCGTCGAGGCGATGGCGGTCGCCATGCCCGGCGGCGCCTCGGGCAGCAGCCTGGCGCGCCTGGAGGGACGGCACCGCACCGGCGGGAACGCGCTGCGCGCCGCAGTGCTCGGCGCCAATGATGGGCTGGTGTCCAATCTCAGCCTGGTGATGGGCGTCGCCGGGGCGTCGGTTCCGGGCGGCACGATCCTGTTGACCGGGCTGGCCGGGCTGGTCGCCGGCGCGTGCTCGATGGCGATGGGCGAATGGCTGTCGGTGACCAGCTCGCGCGAGCTGAGCCAGCAGCAGATCGACATCGAAGCCGACGAGCTGAAGCGGATGCCCGAGGAAGAAAAGGAGGAGATGGTCCTGATCTATCAGGCCAAGGGTCTCGACGAGGCGGCGGCGCGCGCCCTCGCCGACCGGCTGATGGCGAACAAGGATACTGCGCTCGACACGCTGGTGCGCGAGGAATTGGGGATCAACCCCGCCGAGCTCGGCGGTTCCGCCTGGACGGCGGCGGGTACCTCATTCGGGCTGTTCGCGGCGGGCGCGATATTTCCGGTGGCGCCGTTCTTCTGGCTCGGCGGGTCCGCCGCGCTCCTCACCAGCCTCGCCGCGAGTGGCGTCGCGCTGGTCCTGATCGGCGCCGGGACCTCGCTGTTCACCGGCCGCACCCTTTTCTTGTCGAGCGTGCGCCAGCTCGCCATCGGCTTCGCGGCGGCCGGCATCACCTATGGCATCGGCCGCCTGGTCGGCGTCTCGCTCGGCGGGTGATGCGCCGCCGGGTGCCGGCGATAATGCGCCGGGACAGTTGCTGCTGCTGGTACAGTTAATGGACATGTAACGAGAACTTCGTAAGCTGCGGCATAGGCGGCTGCGCGACTACGTCACTGCCTTTGAGGGGGGCCGGCCATGCCGCCGAATTACGACTATGATCTCTTGGTGATCGGCTCGGGCCCGGCGGGCCAGCGCGCCGCGATCCAGGGTGCCAAGCTCGACAAGCGCGTAGTCGTTATCGAGCGCACGACGGTCCTCGGCGGGGTCAGCGTCAATCTCGGCACGATCCCGTCCAAGACCCTGCGCGAGGCCGTGCTCGAATTGTCGGGGTATCGCTCGCGGGAATTTTACGGCGCCTCCTACACGGTCAAGCAGAACATCACGATGCAGGACCTGCTGGTCCGCACCAACAAGGTGATCCAGCATGAGATCGACGTCACGCGCCATCAGTTGATGCGCAACGGTGTCGAGGTGATCTCGGCGACAGCTTCATTCGACGGGCCCGAAACGGTTCGGCTCGACTTCATGAACGGTAGCACCGCACGTACCGTCACGGCGCACCGCATCGTCATCGCGGCCGGCACGGAGACGACGCGCGACCCGCAGATACCGCTCGACGGCAAGCATGTCTTCACCAGCGACGACGTTTTCAAACTCGACCGCCTGCCGCGGACGCTGGCGGTCGTCGGCGCCGGGGTCATCGGCTGCGAATACGCCAGCATCTTCGCCGCCCTCGGCGTGCGCGTGACGTTGATCGACCAGCGCGATCGCCTGTTGCCGTTTGTCGACGCGGAGATCGTCGACACGCTGTGTTATCACCTGCGGGAAAACCGCGTCACCCTGCGCCTCAACGAGAGCGTCCAGAGCATCGACGTCGCCGAGGGCGAGGACGGGCCCGGCAACCGGGTCAGACTGCATCTGGAGAGCGGCAAGACGATCGTCACCGAGAAGGCTCTATACTCGGTTGGCCGCACCGGAGCGACGAACCGGCTGGCGCTCGACACATGCGGGATTGCCTGCGACGACCGCGGCCGGCTCGTGGTCGACGAGCATTATCGCACCAAGGTACCGAACATCTATGCCGTGGGCGACGTCATCGGCTTCCCGGCGCTGGCTTCGACCTCGATGGAGCAGGGCCGCCTAGCGGTCTGCCATTGCTTCGGCGTCAGCGCGTCCAGCGTCCCGGCGCTGTTCCCCTA